>PLSX01000276.1:0-7414 GCA_003165315.1 Acidobacteriota bacterium | reverse complement strand
ATCCGCTATCCCTTTGAGGATGGCCAAGGCTATCTGACCGTAGCTACGACCCGGCCGGAGACGATGCTGGGAGACACAGCGGTGGCCGTCAATCCCACCGATGAACGTTTTCGGGCCGCGATAGGCCGCAGGCTGGTTTTACCCCTGATCGGGCGTGTCATTCCCGTGGTCGCCGATGACTTCGTCGACCCCAAGTTCGGCACCGGCGCGGTGAAGGTGACGCCTGCCCATGATCCCAATGATTACGCCATTTCACAGAGGCATGGTTTGCCCCGCGTGACCGTGATCGATGGCCACGCCCGCATGACTGCCGATGCCGGTCAGGCTTACCAAGGCCTCGATCGCTACAAAGCGCGCGAAGCCGTGGTGAAGGATTTGCAAGCACAGGGCTGGCTGGAAAAGATCGAGGATTATCCGCTCAGCGTGGGCACATGCCAGCGCTGCAAGAGTGTTATTGAACCACTTCTCTCCACGCAGTGGTTCTTGAAAACGCAGCCATTGGCTGAGCCCGCCATCCGCGTGGTGGAAGACGGCACCATCCGTATCACTCCCGAGAACTACAAGAAGATCTACCTCGACTGGATGTATAAGATTCACGATTGGTGCATCTCGCGACAGATTTGGTGGGGGCACCGTATTCCCGCATGGTATTGCGATGCGTGCGGCGAAATCATGGTAGCGCGCGAGACCCCCGCTGCATGCCCCAGGTGCGCAAACGCCTCACTGCGCGCGGACTCAGACACGCTCGACACATGGTTTAGTTCCGGCCTCTGGCCTTTCGCCACGCTGGGCTGGCCGGATGATACGACGGATTTGCACCGCTTCTACCCCAACAACCTGATGATCATGGGCTTTGACATCCTCTTTTTCTGGGGCGCGCGCATGATCATGCTAGGTCTGAAGTTCATGAACGATGTTCCCTTCCGCGAGCTTTACATACACGCCCTTGTGCGCGACGCCGAGCGGCAAAAAATGTCGAAGACTAAGGGCAACGTGCTCGATCCGCTGGAAGTGACGGAGAAATACGGAACGGACGCAGTTCGTTTTGCGCTTGCCATCAGTGCTGCGCCGGGCACGGACATCGCTTTCTCCGAGGACAAGGTTGAGTCCTATCGCGCCTTCGCCAACAAGATTTGGAACGCCGGCCGCTTCATCCTGATGAACCTTCAGAACATGCCGGAGAAACAGCAGTCCCAACTCGCGCGGGCCTTGGAGCCGATCCCCGGCTTGGGATTTGAGCCAGTCGCTTCGGCTGATTCGTTGGCGCTTGCCGATCGCTGGATATTCTCCCGCCTCGCCACCGTCACCCGCGAGATGGAAGATGCTCTGGCGGATTACCGTTTCCACGAAGCCGCATTTAAGATCTATCACTTCTTCTGGCACGAGTTCTGTGATTGGTATGTGGAATGGGTCAAGCCGGAAATTACGGGTCCAGTGCAAGGGGATAAGGTTCCTCCCCCATGGATTAACCTGGGACGCGTGTTCGAGGCATCGCTGCACCTGCTGCACCCCTTTATGCCGTTTATCACCGAGGAGTTGTGGCATCTGCTCCCCCAGCGCAACTTGAGCGACTCAATTTCATTAAAGGATTTCCGTTTGGTCACGGAGCGAGTCGCAGACCCGATTTCAGAAAAGCAGTTTGAAAAGGTTCAGGAGTTGGTGGTCACGGCGCGCAACGCCAAGGCGGAAATGAACTTGCAAAAGGTAAAGCCCAGCCTGCAAGTGGCCGCAGAGGATTTGCGTCTGCTGGAAATCTTCCGCACTCATCAGGACGCCATCCTGCGCCTGTCTGCCATGCAAGCCATGCACTTGACGCGGGGACGCTTGGCGGCGGACCTTCCCGATGTTCGCTCCGGGGTTTCGTTCGATCTGCGGATTCTGCATGAGGAGAAGGTGGACCCCGACGCCGAACGCGCCCGATTACGGAAGGATAAGCAAAAACTTGAGCAACAGCTCGCGCAGGTGCGGACACAGTTGGGCAATCAGAATTTCCTGGCGCGCGCCCCGAAGGAAATCGTGCGGGGCGCTGAGCACCGGATGAAAGAACTCGAAGAGCACCTCCGCAAAGTTTCCGATTCGCTCGAAAGGCTAGGTTAAGCGTGGGCGGTTATCTTAGTCCTCCGGCTGCTGACGAATATTCCGAGTCCCTGGATTTCTCTTCCGAAGCGCTTCGGGAACTGGTCTTTCACGCACTGGCGGAGGACTTGGGCCAAGGCGACTTGACGACGCGGGTCACGCTTCCCGGCGCGGTGCAGGCACTGGGTACCTTTAACAGCAAGCAGAAATTGGTTGTGGCGGGCTTGCCCGTCGCTCGCTTGGTCTTTGAAGTTCTCGACTCAACCCTGGAGTGGCAAGGCGGATTGGAAGACGGGATTGAGGTTGAGCCGGGCACCCCTCTGGCTTCAATTCGTGGAACCGCGGGCCCACTGCTTGCCGGGGAGCGCGTGGCCCTGAATTTTCTGCAACACTTGAGCGGAATCGCCACCTACGCCCGCCACTTGAAACAGGAACTGGTCGGAACGCGAGCACAATTTCTTGATACCCGCAAAACCACGCCCGGATTGCGCAGCTTGCAAAAATACGCCGTCCGTATGGGTGGCGGAAGAAATCACCGCCTGCGCCTGGATGACGGCATTTTGATCAAGGGTAACCATCTTCGCCTGGTGGGTGGCGTGACCACCGCCGTCGCACGCGCCATTGAGCAGCGCCCAGCGGGTTACCACGTGGAAGTAGAAATCACTTCGCTGGAAGAATTGGACCAGGCCATCAAGTCCGGCGCCGATGGGGTCCTGTTGGATAACATGACGCCAGACCTTGTCCGTAAGTGCGTTGAGCGCGCAGCTGGCCGCGTCCGTCTGGAGGTTTCCGGCGGCATCGATGCAACCAATATTCGTGCCTACGCGGAGGCAGGAGTCGATTTTGTCTCCGTCGGAGCCGTAACTCACTCCGCCGCCGCCGTGGATATTAACTTTCGCATCGTACCGGTTTAGGTGTAAGGTACCGGTATCATGCAACGGGGGCTGTGAGCTATGGGGATACCCCCAGGTCAACCGATGAAGCGTAAAGCGTTCGATCTTTTAGAATTTGTCCTTTAGCTTTCACCCTTTAGCTTGTCTTTCGCTTCTGACACCTGGCACCTGATACCTGGCACCTATCATGTCCAGCACCGATCGCAAAATCGACAAGCTGATTGACCTCCTGGTAAAGAACGCCACCGTGGTGGTGCCGGGCCCCAAGATTGCCTCAGAAATCGGCGTCACGCGCTTCAGGGTACACAACTGGATTGATGACCTGCGCACGCAGGGTGTCGAGATTCGTGGCTTCCCTGCGGAAGGATATCAACTCGTGACGATTCCCGACATTCTTGTACCCAGCCTGCTGCGAACGGAATTGGGCGACCACCCGATCGGCCGCAACATTGTTCACTTCTTCCGCACAGACTCCACCAACGCAGAGGCGCTCAAACTGGCAGCGAATGGCGCCGAACACGGAACGGTGGTTGTGGCGGAAGAGCAAACAGCCGGCCGCGGCCGGCTCGGCCGCGTTTGGTTTTCGGAAAAATCCAGCGGCATCTACACCTCCATCATCCTCCGTCCAGCCCTTGCGCCATCGGCTGCTCCCGTGCTCACACTGATGGCGGGTTTGGCAGCCCAAAAAGCAGTGACTACCGTCACAGGGCTCTCGGTTGACATTCGTTGGCCGAACGACCTCTTGGTGAATGGGAAAAAGGTCTGCGGGATTCTAACGGAGATGAGCGCGGAAGTTGACCGCTTGCACGCTGTGGTGCTCGGCATTGGAATCAACGTGAATCACAGCCTGATGCCAACGGAGCTGGAAAACATTGCCACCTCGCTTCGAATGGAAGCGCACCGCGGCATCTCCCGTGTCCAGGTTCTCGTCACGCTACTCCGCGAAATTGAGCGCCATTATCAATTGTTGCTGAAGGGTGGCAACAAGGCCGTCACCGGGCGCTGGGAAGCGGCATCCAGCTTCGCCCATGGCAAACGCGTTCGTGTGGTCACCGCGGCGGGCGAAGCGCTGGCCACCACCACGGGCGTGGAACCCAGCGGGGCGCTGAAAATCCAATACGACGACGGCCGCAATGAATCACTTGTGGCCGGTGAAGTGGTGGAAGTGAAGTAGATTTATCGCCACCGAAGATTGCTTTCCCCGCGACCATCGCTGCGGGCCATAATTCTTACGCCCTGACCGGCCGAACCCATTCTTTACCAAGCGCCGATCCACGATCTCGAAATTCCTTTTGCTCGTTGGGCCGACGAATAGTAAAGTTAATACATGGGCAGGCTACAGGGCATCTACCTTTTGCTAATTTCACTCATTCCGTCGTTCGCCGCGGCGCAGACGGCTAACTTTTCCGTGATAATTGCCGGCAAGAATGTTGGCCATCTGACCGCTGTGACCCAAGGCGATCGGACCACCGTTGACTTTGATTACAAGGAGAACGGCCGGGGCCCGACGATAGCCGAGATCATTGTGGCCGGGCCCGGCGGACTGCCCGTCGAGTGGTCGATCAAAGGCACCACCACCTTCGGCAGCAAAGTGGAGGAGCACTTCAGCCAGACCAACTCGCGCGCCAAATGGATGGATTCAACCGGCAGGGGGTCGGCCACGATCAGCAAGCCCGCAATGTATGTCGTTCAAAGCGGCAGCCCGTGGTCGGAGCAGATTCTTGCTCACGCTCTGCTGCAAGCGCCTGGCATGAGCATCGACGTATTGCCGGGAGGAACTTTGCATCTGGAGAAGGGGGAAGCACTCACCGTGCAGGGTGGCGACGGCCCCGTTCGCGTGACCCGGTATGATCTGGTCGGCATCGATCTTGAACCCTCGACGGTGTTGCTCGACGCCAAGGGTGACCTCTTCGCGGATGTCAGCCCGACTTCCATTTTCATCCGAAAAGGCTATGAAGCGGAAGACGCGCGCCTGCGCAATCTGGCTGCCGACTGGTCGACGCAGCGATTCGCGACGATGGAGAAGGAGGTTGCACACCACTACGCGGGCCCGGTACGGATTAAGAATGTCAGTATCTTCGATCCCAAGACCTCTGCTCTTACCGAACCTGAGTCTGTCCTGGTGCGGGGTAAGGCGATCGCCGCGGTAGAGCCGCTTGATAGCCCTTCCACCCCGGGTGAAGTGACCGTGGATGGAGCCGGCGGAACCCTGATCGCCGGCATGTACGAAATGCACGCTCACCTTGGACAGGATGAGGCGCTCCTGAATCTGATGGCAGGTGTCACCAGCGTTCGAGACATGGGGAATAACAACCAGGTGCTGGACAAGCTGATTGCGCGAATCGAAGACGGCGAAGTCGGCGGCCCGCACGTCATCCGTTCCGGATTTATCGAAGGCAAAAGCCCGTTCAGCGCCCACGCCGGCATTCTGGTGGACAGCCAGGAGAAGGCAATCGACGCGGTGCGGTGGTACGGCACCCGCGGTTACTGGCAGATCAAAATTTACAACAGCATGAACCCCGCCTGGGTCCCCGCTATGACCAAGGAAGCGCACCTTCTGGGTATGCGCGTGGCGGGACACGTGCCAGCGTTTTCCACAGCAGACCAAATGATCGAGGCGGGCTATGACGAGATCACCCACATCAATCAATTCATGCTCGGCTGGGTGATCGGCCCCGGCGAGGACACTCGGACCCTTTTCAGGCTGACTGCCCTAAAGCGGTTACCCGCTTTGGATCTCAACAGCCCGAAGGTGCAACACACCATCCAATTAATGGTGGATGGCCATAAGGCGATCGACCCTACTCTCGGGATCACCGAGCAACTGACACAGAACCGCGACGGGCAGGTGCCTCCCGGCGCCGTCGATTACCTGGATCACATGCCGGTGGGCTATCGCCGGGACGCGATGAAGGCACTTGCCGACACCTCCGCGCCGGGTGACGACCAGGCCTATCGCCAAGCCTTTGAGAAAATGCTGGCGACGGTTCGCATGCTGCATGATCGCGGCGTCTTTATCGTCTTCGGCACCGATACGGGCGGCTCCTTTACTTATCATCGGGAGCTGGAGCTCTATCAGCGCGCCGGCATGACGCCCGCGGAGATTCTCAATCGCGCCACCTTCGACTGCGCGCAGTATGTTGGCCAGGATCAGCGGCTGGGCTCCATCGAAAAGGGCAAGCTGGCGGACTTCTTTCTCGTTCCCGGTGATCCTACGAAAGAGTTGAAAGCGGTCAAGACCATTCGCATGGTCGTGAAGGACGGAACGTTCTACTATCCCACCGAGGTCGATCCGAAATTTGGAATCGCGCCATTTACCAGCGCACCATTGGTGAAGGAAGCGGTTGGAGGCCGCTAGTGCGGTGTCCCGCGTAATTCTTGGCAACGATGTATTGCAAGGACCCCCTCACCCCCGGCACCCTCTCCCCCAAGGGGGGGAGGGTTGATTTTGCTGCCCGCGCCCCCTTGGGGGAGAGGGTGGCGCGCGTCCAGCGCTTTCTTCAGCCAGGGCGGGCCGGGTGAGGGGGTCTGCCGATTGTCAATTCTTATGTAGGACACAACACGAGCTTTGCCGCCCCCAAACCAAGGCGGCTCTCTCCGCAGGGCCCGGTGGAGCAGAGCGCGACCCTGAAGCTCAGCCGCATCGCTCACCAACATCGACAGGGGTTTCACTATGCGCCAGCCAGCGTGACACCGGCGTTCCTGCCTCTGTCGTCTTTCCTGCGCAGCAAGGAGTGGCTATGCCACTTCCTTTTTGCGGATGGTAGTCAGAGCAATTCTGACCGGGGCCACGCGTACCATTCAGCCGCAACGCTGACCCAATGCACATATTTTCAAATTTCATCAAAGCCTTCCGAATTCGTCTATATACCGCGAGCCCGTTTTGTGACAGAATCGGGCCAAATGAGCTTTTGGAGAACACTGCCGGAGTCGATGAAATTGATATTCATAGGTATCTCCGCCATTGTGTTTTTCCTTGCAGTAAGCCTCCTGAAGCCCCCACCCCGCCAGCCCTAATCAGTTGGGAGATCCCCCGGCTCTGCCAGGGAGGCAGCAAAAGGTTGGCACCACCGGAACGCGGGCCGGGCACAACACCCCTCACCCGTCCCAATGCATGGGGACACCCTCTCCCCTCGCTCACCTGAGAGCCCGAATTCAATCAACCTGTCCCCTCGCCCCCTTGGGGGAGAGGGGCGGGGGTGAGGGGGTCATTTCGGGCATGCTAAGCCTAAGTGAACAGCATTGGGGTCAAGATGGATTCATGTGCATGCGCGGCAGCCTTCCAGGATGGATGCAGCAGAACAATACCCACCGCATGAGCGAAGGCGAGCGCTTTTCAAGGTTTTTAAATTCCCGGACTCTTGCACTCGCGGTGGCCATCCGGCAACGCGGTTCCCGGAGGACAAATCCGACGAAGGTCCCGGCGATGCGGGGAGCCCGCGAAG
>PLSX01000013.1 GCA_003165315.1 Acidobacteriota bacterium | reverse complement strand
GGCGGCAACCTGCTGCTCGACATCGGGCCCAATGCCGACGGCACCATTCCCGTCATTATGGAGGAGCGCCTTCTGCAAATCGGCGACTGGCTGAAAGTGAACGGCGATGCCATCTACGGCACCAAGCCGTGGAAGACCACGCGTCAGTGGAGCGCCGGCGAAGTTCCCAAAATCGATTACAACAAGGAGTTTGAAACCGCTTACGACGTGACCAAACTGGCCGCGAAGCCGGAGCCGGGCAAGGCAGGGATTGAAGCTTTCTTCACCACCAAGGGGAATGACCTCTACGTGATTCTGCCCCGCTGGCCGGGCCGGACGTTTTACCTCAAGGATGTCGCTAGGGCGAAGTCCGTGACGCTATTGGGTTCCACCGCGCCGCTGGAATTTAACGCATCAAAAGGCGGACTGTCCATCCAGCTCCCCGACCTTCCGGAAGAACTCATGCCGCAGCCGGCCTGGGTGCTGAAGGTGAACCAGTAACACTGGGTTCGGAGGCTCGGCCAAGACCTATTTAGTCAGCATCTGCCAGCCGCGCCTCCGTCCCACCAAACCACTCGCAAATTCTCCGTAAGGAGAATTTCGCGTAATCCTGAACTCTCCGTTACTTGTGAAGCCGGGGTACCGACATTGCGTTATCCTGCCAGCGATTTTCCCAAAGATCATTCATAGGCAAGCCTGTGGGGGGATGCGCGTGCGATCGGACCAGGGGGAAGAGTATGCCCTTGTTGGTCCCGGCAAATCCCAGCGCGTTGATGGCGAAAAAGCCATCGGCGATCTTGGAAAAGTAGAGGGTAGTTGTGGCTACGCTGCGGTCAAAAGTAACGCACTCGCCCTGGACTGTGGCCACCGTGCG
The DNA here is from genome assembly GCA_003165315.1 of Acidobacteriota bacterium. GTDB lineage: Bacteria > Acidobacteriota > Terriglobia > UBA7540 > UBA7540 > Bog-366. Next base: position 2,190 of record PLSX01000013.1, on the reverse strand, counting down.
CCCTTCCCGAGACAGTATCACAGTCGCGTGAATGCCTTTGACCTTGCACTGGACGGCGTAGGTGCCGGCCCGCAAGTCAACGCCGGCAACGGCCATATTGCGGGGCAATTTCAGGGAGCCTATCTCTGCGGCCCTTCCCTCGGTGTTCATGGCCAACGCCAGTCCGAAGGCCATAACGGTTGGGCCCAAAATGCTCGTGATTTTCATCTTCGCTTCCTCCCCACATAGAGTTTCAGGCAGAGGCCTTCGATTCTGCTCTTGCCCAGCTCCGCCGCCCGGTAACCGCACCAGCTTGCAGGGACCGGAAAAGTGGAACAACCCGGTTCATGCTGACTTTCCATCGTCCTAGCCCAAGCACGGGAGCCTTCACGCATCCTGCCGGCGGTTCGAACCAAATGCGCTTTAAGGGTGCCGTCACCCGGCCTCGCGAGTGAACACTACCCGGACGCTGCGGCAACGGCGCTTGAAGCCCCTTCGATCAGATCTCAATGAATGGCCGAAGACAGGTTAGCGTGATTGAGGCCTGAAATAACAGATACAGATAAATGAATCTGTAATAGGCACAGATTTTATTGCAGCGTCTGTTATAATTCCGGAAAGAGGGGCAAAGTGGAAGAGACGACCCATTCCGGAGAGCCGCTTTATCTCAAGGTTGCGCGCTTGATTGAAGCTCAAATACAGGCCGGAGGTCTGCGCGTGGGCGACCGGATTCCCTCCATCCGGTCATTCAGCCGTCAGCAGAAGGTGAGTGTATCCACAACCCTGCAAGCCTATTTCTGGCTGGAGAACCGGGGATACGTGGAAGCACGAAACAAATCAGGGTTTTACGTCCGGGTTCCCCTTGAGGATTTGGCGCCGGAACCGAAGTTCAGGACGGCGGATTCCGGGCCGGCCGAAGTCGGCGTGGGTGACGTCCTGATGAAGGTCATGCGCGCCGTGGCCGAGCCTGGGATGGTCCCACTTGGCGCGGCGTGCCCGGCTCCAGCCTTGCAGCCGTATCATAAATTGAATCGCATCACGCGCTCAATCGCCCACAGCGACCCCTTCCACAGCAGCTACTATCAATTCCCTCCAGGCTCGGAATTGTTGCGCCGCCAGATTGCCCGCCGCTCGCTTGAATTCGGCTGTAGTTTCTCTGCGGCGGATATTCTTATCACCTGCGGCGCCATGGAGGCATTGAATCTTTGCCTGCGCGCGGTAGCCGGCCCCGGCGACGTTATTGCCATTGAGAGCCCCACCTATTTCGGCGTCCTCCTGGCCATTGAGGCGCTCGGCATGAAAGCTCTCGAAATTCCCACGCATCCGCGCACGGGGCTGAACCTTGACGCCCTGGAATCCTCAATCAAGAAGCATCGGGTCAAGGCATGCATCGCGATGACGAATTGCCAAAATCCTCTGGGTTACATCATGGGCGACGAAAAAAAGAAGGCGCTGGTCGATCTCTTGGCAAGGCGTCAGATTCCCTTGATTGAGGATGATCTTTCCGGAGATCTGGCGTTCGATCTCGAGCGCCCGAAGGTGGCCAAGGCGTTCGACCGCAACGGCATGGTGCTGCTTTGCTCTTCCTTTTCCAAGGTGCTGGCGCCCGGATTTCGTGTGGGTTGGGTGGAGGCAGGCAGATATCGCAAGGAGGTGGAGCGGCTGAAATTTCTCACCACCATCGCCACGCCCTCCTTGCCGCAGCTCGTCGTGGCGAATTTTCTCGAATCGGGCGGATATGACCGGCATTTGCGGTCTTTGCGGCTGGCTCTCAACGATCAGATTCAAGCCATGAGCAAGGCGATTGCGAAATATTTCCCTTCCGGGACCCGTCTGACGCGGCCGGCGGGAGGGTATCTTCTCTGGGTCGAACTGCCGAAATCCGTCAATGCGTTAAAGCTCTTTCGACAGGCGATCGCCGAGAAAATCACAATTATTCCCGGAGGGCTCTTTTCTGCTTCCGGCCACTATCAAAGCCACATTCGAATCAGTTGCGGGTATCCCTGGTCCGATCAAATTGACCGCGCCCTGGTGACGCTGGGAAAGCTTTGCGAGGAATTCGCGCGATAGGCCATCGTGCCCCCCGTAGCAAAAGGATGGGTACCGCGGAGTCGTTCCGGTTTATTGGAACGACTCCGCGACACTCAAGACATAAGAAACAGAAAGGATGGATCTCCCGGATTTCTTCTAGCCTGAATTTCCACGGGACGG
>PLSX01000031.1 GCA_003165315.1 Acidobacteriota bacterium | reverse complement strand
GTCGGCGCCCACCAGAAAGAACAGCCGGTCATGCTGGCGCAGCTTTCGCCGCACCGCCCGCACCGTGTCGATAGAGTAGCGCGGCGACCCATCCACAGTGGGCGCTTCGATTGTGGAGGGGATAAAGCGCGGCTCACCGGCGCAAGCCACTGCCACCATCGCCAAGCGCTGGGCATAGTCGGTCAGGCGGTCGTGAATTTTATGAGGCGGATTACCGGTGGGGATGAAGAGGACTCGGTCCAGGTGAAAGCGGCGCTGCGCCGNNCCGCCGCCAGGTGCCCGGCATGGATAGGGTCAAACGTTCCGCCAAAAATTGCGATGTTCATGAGATTTGGGAGATCGGGAGATCGGTTCATCGGTTCATCTGACGATTTAGCGATATAGTTTTTAAGCCACGACCTGAAATATCTTCCGCTTTGAACCACTGAATCATCAAGTCTCCAAATCACTCAATGGCCAGATTGCCCGATGGCCCGATGAGCCGATCATCCGATTTCCCGCTCTCCCGACTTCGGAATCTGCTCCAGCTTCGCCCAAATGGCCTCCTTCAAATTTGCCAACCCTTCCCCGGTCACCGAGGAAATTTCGTGCAGCGGCAATCCGCGTTCAGCGCATAATTCACGCAAGCGGATCAGGCGATCGCCTTCGCCCACGACGTCAATGCGCGAAGCCACCAGCAGCATGGGCTTGGCGGCGACCACGGGGCTGAAGCTTTCGAGCTCATTCAGGATCACGCCGTAATCCTCCAGTGGGTCGCGGCCGGAAAACTCCGCCACATCCACGAGGTGGAGCAGCAAGCGCGTCCGCTCCACGTGCCGCAGGNNCCAGGCCTTTGCCTTCGTGCGCCCCGGCGATGATCCCCGGGATATCCGCCATGACAAAGGACCGGTCGCCGTCGAGTCCCACCACTCCCAGGCTGGGCGCCAGCGTCGTAAACGGATAGTCGGCAATGCGCGGGCGTGCCGCGCTGAGCCGCGAAATCAGCGTGGATTTTCCCGCGTTGGGGAAACCGACCAGGCCGACGTCGGCAAGCAACTTCAGTTCCAGGCGCAAATCAAGCGCCACGCCCGGCGTGCCCGGTTCGGCTTTGCGCGGCGCCTGGTGAGTCGAAGTGGCAAAGCGCGCATTGCCGCGTCCACCGCGTCCGCCTTTGGCGGCGATCACTTTCAGGCCCGGGGTATCAAAATCCCACAGCTTCTCTCCGGTGGTCAAGTTGTAAACCACCGTGCCCACGGGGAGCGTCACCGTGTTATCTGCGCCGTCCTTCCCGTGACAGTTCGAGCCTTCGCCGTGCCCCCCGCGGGCGGCGCGGTACTCGGGGTTATACCGAAACTTCAGCAGGGTGTTCATGTGGGGGTCGCTTAATAAAATGATGTCGCCCCCGCGCCCGCCATCGCCACCGCTGGGTCCGCCGCGCGGCACAAATTTCTCCCGCCGGAAGGCGACGCAGCCGTTTCCGCCTCCGCCAGCAGCCACATGAATTTTGGCTTCATCAATAAACATATCGATAATCGGGAGTTCGGGCGATCCGGTAATCGGATTGAGTGATGAGCAGACAACTTGATGCGGTGAGTGGGAAACCAATCCGACTTGGTTTGCCCATGGTCACTCGATCAACCGATCACCGGATTATCCGATAGTGAGGCTTGGGTGGCCAAAGATAAGTAAAGCGGTGGGGCGTCTATTCCTCTTCCGCCCGCACCGCTAGGGGATTTAATTTGTTGCTGGGACCAGGATGCTGACGAACCGCCCCAAGCGTCCCTTGTCCTCGAAACGAACAACGCCAGAAACTTTGGCGAAAAGCGTGTCATCGGAGCCGAGACCTACGTTGTCTCCAGGCTTTAACCGTGTCCCGCGTTGGCGAACCAAAATCGAACCGCCGGATACCATCTGCCCGTCAAAGCGCTTTACGCCCAGACGCTGTGCGTTGGAGTCGCGACCATTCCGGGATGTTCCCTGACCTTTCTTGTGTGCCATGACGAAAATTCCTTTGTATGTAAGAACGTGGCTATGCCGTGACGATTTCCTGGATCAGCACCTGACTGTAGTTCTGGCGATGACCGATCGTTCGCCGGTATTGCTTCTTGCGTTTGTATTTCAAGACGCGCACCTTGGCGGCGCGGTCGTTGAGGAGAATTTTTCCTGTCACCTTGGCGTTTTCAACCAAGGGGGAACCCAACGTGAGCTTTTCGTTGCGCACCGCAAACACATGGTTAAACTCCACTGTGGCCCCTGGTTCGCCTGCCACTCGTTCCACGCGAATGATATCGCCTGGTGAGGCCTTAAACTGCTTCCCGCCTGTCCTAAAGATCGCGTACATAGATTTCTTTTCTCCTGTTTCCCGAAAACGACCATTATACGAACCAATGGGAGAAACTGTCAATAAAATGCGGAGAATCCCAATGAGTTGCCTGGCATTTATGCCGAGTATATGTGGAGCATTATCGTGACGGTAAATCCACCGAGCGAGGACAGATGAATACTTGCAGCGAGATGAAAATCTAGCAACCTCATCTTATATTATCTCCCCCCTTGTGAGAATCTGAGAAGACTTTATTGCTTTGCCTCTCCCAGTTAATTAATATAGCGCCTGTTCGATTTTCCCTAGCGAAATCTAAGTTCAAGATTCGAAGAACGGGTTACAAAAGGGTCGAGGTCGGTGGCCGCAAGTGTAACCAAAAAGTGACGCTTGGGTCTCAGGTTTGCTCAAGTCGCTTGATGATCTATAATGGTGCCATATCTTGTTCGGGATTGATTTTGAGGGTGTTCTGCAATGCAAGGTTCGGAATATGGACATGTTATCACCCTGACGTGTCGTTTTTGACCTCCATCCTTTGAGCTTTGACACAAATGAACGGAGGGAGGTCCAATTATTGCTCAGGGTGCGGTAGCCGCGGGCATTTTGGCACCCTATGTGCATTGAAACGAGAGGATACGTGTTTAGTCAACAAATTTTCCGGACCACCGTAGCTCTTGGCAGGTATAATTGCGGGAGCTTTGTGGCGCGAACTGACAGTTGATCGACTTCGTGGACGTGATTGATTCCGGTTTCCATTTTGGAAAGAAGACTCCTTTGGTCATCTTTGTTGCCTTGGGTAGTGAGGCGCCAAAGCAAATGTTGTTTAATCGATATCTATTGTCAAATCTGTTAATCTTCTAGTCTGGGTATCCTGGCACCACGCAGAGCGAGAGCTTTTCAGAGCAGTTGATCTGACAATTTGCGGGATGTTTGTAGCTTTCCTTGGAACATTTGCGATATGCTGCTATGCTCTAACCCCGGTCGGGGTAGAAACTCAAGAATATTGATGTGGGCAAAAATACCTGTGTGGGTTGATCGTATGCATAGAATGGGAAAGTTCGGTCGCATTGGAATTCTTCCGCTCATTGCGGGGGCAACTCTGCTTCTGGCAGTTGGCGGAAATATCTTGGCGGGCGCAGAGCTCGCGACAGCTCCCGTGCTGCCTCCTTCGACTACGGTCAAGCGAGCGCAGGTGCAGGCTGCAACGGCGAAGTTGCCGCTCCGCTTCGAGGAGAATGTTGGCCAGGTTAAGGGCCCGGAGGCGAGGGACGTCCGTTACGTCTCACGTGGAAGCGCTTACTCCCTCTTTCTCACCCCCAAAGAAGCCGTTCTGGTGATGCGCAAGAATGCAACTGGTGTTGCCGGCAAGACTTCTCCCGTGGTGATGAGGATGAGCCTCTCCGGCGCCAACCAGGTTCCGGCCTTAAGCGGGCAGGGCGAATTACCCGGGAAAAGTAACTACTTAATCGGTAAATCCCCGTCGGAATGGCATACGGGCGTCGCCAACTTTAGCCGCGTGGCCGAGAAGGGCGTCTACCCCGGAATCGACCTCGTGTACCACGGCAATCAGGGTCAGTTGGAATATGACTTTGATTTGGCGCCCCTGGCTGATCCCAAGAAGATCCGCATTGCCTTTGCCGGCGGACAGGGGTTAAGTGTCAATAATTCTGGCGACTTGCAGGTTCAAGTCGATGGCGGAGAGATATTGTTCCGCCAACCGGTGGCCTATCAGACCCTTGACAACGGCGCAAGAAAGCTCATCCCTGTACATTACGGTTTACATGGCAGCAATCAGGTGACATTTAGTTTGGCGTCCTATGATCGCCACCAGCCCTTGGTGATTGACCCCATCCTTTCTTACTCCACTTACCTGGGCGGCAGCAGCATCGACGCGGCTAATGGCATCGCGATTGCCCCCGATGGCACCGCGTTCGTTGCCGGCGGGACATTTTCTACCAATTTTCCCACGGCGCATCCTTTGCAGGCCAACGATGGTGGATTCAAGGACTTTCCACAGGATGCTTTTGTAGCCAAAATTAGTGCCGACGGAACCACCCTGCTTTACTCCACGTATCTGGGCGGCAAAAATGAGGACGTTGCCAACGGAATTGCAGTGGATGCCGCAGGTGAGGCTTTCGTGGCAGGCACCACTTTGTCCCCGGATTTCCCCGTGACCCCAGGATCTTTTGATGTTGCCTGCGGCGGCGACGACGAATGCGGCGCCACCTACAATTTGCAAGGTGCTATTGTCTCCAACGGGTTTATATCCAAATTGAATATCGCGGGCTCGGGCCTGGTATATTCCACCTACCTGGGAGGATATGAAGACGACCAGGTGTTTGGTATTGCCCTGGACGGAAACTCAAACGCTTATGTTACGGGACAGACGGGTCCCGAAGCGGTCATTAATGTTCCGACCCCACCGGTGGTCCCCCCGCCGACATTTCCAATTACGGCTAATGCCTATCAGGCCACTCTTGGTGGCTTCACCGATACTTTTGTGACCCGAATCAGCGCCACCGGGGCTTCGCTGATCTATTCCAGCTATCTGGGCGGTAATGCCGAGGATACTGGCTTGGGGATTGCCGCGGACAGCAGTGGCGACGCCTTCGTTACCGGACTGACCTATTCCACCAATTTTCCCCTCAGCGCCACTAGGCTTCAGGCGACAAATGAGGGGGCAGGCGATGCCTTCTTGACGGAAATCAATACGAACCTCAGTGGCGCCGCCTCCCTAATTTACTCAACTTATTTTGGCGGCTCTGGGCTTGACCAGGGCAATGGAATGGCTCTGGACAGCACAGGGAATGTGTATGTGACGGGTGTAACCACCTCTCTGAATGGTACTCTCGGCTTCACGCGGCCCGCAGGCGCCTTCCAGCCGCAATGCGATCTTGACGCCGTTAGCGTGTGCGAAGGCGATGCTTTTGTCCTTAAAGTGACTCCAGGATCCGCCACCCCCACTTACTTTACTTATCTGGGTGGTTCCCTTGCCGATTCGGGCACTGCCATTGCTGTCGACACCGCCGATGATGTTTATGTCACCGGATCGACGGTTTCTGTCGATTTTCCCATTTTCGGCGCGGTGTTCCAACCGAACTACGGCGGCGGCAACGCAGATGCCTATGTTACGGAATTGAATCCGGCTGGTTCGGCTTTGGTATATTCCACCTATCTGGGTGGCAGTAATACGGATACTGGCGCCGGCATCGCTGTGGACCTCAATGGTGACGCCTATGTGGCCGGCCAGACCTGTTCTCTCGACTTCCCGCTTTCCAATCCGGAACAACCCGTTCCGGGGGGAAATTGCGATGCGTTTATTTCCAAGGTGATCCCCTCCGGCGGAGTGGCCCTGAGTCCCGCGGGTCTGATCTTTCCCAACACCCTCTTGAGCACCACCAGTCTGCCCGAGACCATCACCCTGAATAATGGGAGCAGCGCTGCTCTAAGCATCACCAGCATTACCATTACGGGTCTTGATGCCAACGACTTTGCCCAAACCAATACTTGCGGCACGTCTGTTGCCGCCCTCTCCCAATGCACGATCAGCGTCACATTTTCGCCGCTGGCAACGGGGACTCGCACGGCACAGATCACAGTTATCGATGGCAGCGGAACGCAGGTTGCGGACCTGACGGGCACGGGCGGATCCACTCCGATTGTCAGCTATTCGCCCACCAGCCTGACTTATGCCACCCAATCGGTAGGAGTTGCCAGTCCACCCCAGACAATCACGATCTCGAACACGGGCACGGCAGCGCTCACCATTACATCAGTAACCGCCAGCGGTGACTTTGCCGTTCAATCCAATAATTGCACTACCGCGCTCCAAGCCACCACGCCGCCCTCCACCTGCCATGTGACTGTTACTTATACTCCTACTGCCGCAGGGCCCAGTGTTGGATCCTTGACGCTGACGGATAATGCTCCTAACTCCCCGCAGATCATTCTGTTGACCGGAACGGGAGCACTTCAGGCGTCGGTGTCCCTCTCACCCACCAGTCTTAACTTTGGTCCCCAGGTTGTGGGTTCCACCAGCGCCCCACAGATCATAACGGTTACGAATACGGGAACAGCTAATTTGACCTTTGGAGCGATTATTCCAAGCGCTGGCTTTGGGGAGACAAACACCTGTGGTGGGGCAGTGCTGCCCAGTGCCATCTGCACCATCAGTGTGACATTCACGCCCACGGCTTTGGGTTCGAACACAGGGGCACTGACCATTAACGACTCAGCGCCCAATAGTCCGCAGTTAGTCACCTTGTCGGGCGGCGGATCAGACTTTGGTGTGTCGGTTTCTCCCGGCAGTACCACCATCGTGGCTGGGTCCAACGCCAGCGTCACCGTTTCGGTAAGCTCGATATCCGGTTACAATTCGCCCGTCGCGCTGACATGCAGCGGCCTTCCGGCACTTTCAACCTGCTCGGCTTCACCCTCTTCCGTGACTCCCAGCAGCGGAAGCGCGGCCACTTCCACACTGACCGTCACCACAACGCGCCGATCTGCCGTTCCCCCCGGAGGCCTGCCGCGAATGCAGGGTCCGGGCATTTCAATGCGTCCTTGGATTTTGCTCCTCGCGGCGTTGCTTCTGTTCGGGTTTGCTGCATGGAGCAAGCGAGGGAGCAGGCCGCAATGGAATTGGGCAGTGCTGGTCCTTACGGCCCTTTGGCTGGCGAGCTTTGCTGCTTGCGGCGCCGGCGGGAATGGATACGTTAATCCCACGGGAACGCCTGCGGGTACCTATACGATTACAGTGACCGGCACATCGGCGGGTTTGACGCACTCGACAACGTTTTCTCTGACCGTCCAATAGGAGTCTTAGGTATCAGATTTTGGACGTTATCTGTGCAGGCAAGGAGTATCGGGTCTGTCTTCCATTGTCCGGCTATAACCGAGCGGGGATATTGGCCGCCACGGGCAACTGACTACTGACAAATGACAGGGGAGTTATCTTATGCGAAGGTTTTTGATTCTTTTGCCGCTTTTGATTTTTCCGGTATCGGCTCTGGCCCAGCAAACGCCCCAGGTCGAGATTTTTGGCGGCTATTCCAACATGGCGGCCAATTTTAATGCCTCCAGCTTTGACCTCAACGGCGCTAATTTCTCCGCCCAAGAGAATCTGAACTCATGGTTCGGCGGGGTACTCGATTTCAGCACCCACTTTGGCAAGGATAATGGCCTCAAAACCAACACTCAAACTATAAGTTACGGCCCGGTCTTCAGCTACCGGAAGAGCAAGACTATCGTGCCCTTTGCCCATGCCATGGTGGGAGTGGAACGCGGTGGAACCAATTATCTTGGCATTTCCCAGCCTGAGGAGCGGATTGCCGTTCTGGCAGGAGGCGGCGTGGATCTTAAGGTCCTTCCCGGAATTGCCCTCCGACTGGTCCAAGTGGACTATGTTTATACGGGTTTTAGCAACAATCGCCAGGACAATATGCGGATCTCGGCTGGGGTCGTGTTTAACCTCGGGAAGAAAAAGAAGTAATACTCTTAATCTTGGAAGGCGACAGCAGCGCTGCCGCCTTTCTGTTTCGGTTGACGTAACAGATGCGTAAGGGCGATGCGGTGGCTGTAGGCGACGCATTGCCAAGGGCTTCGGAACCGCCACTCTATTCATCGACTTGGTCCGCAATAATTGGGCGCACTTGGCGACCCAAAAGAAGCTTGTGGCTTACCAATATCCTCCTTACGGGGAGCTAACAAGCAGTGGGTAGGGAACCTTTTAATCATGGAGGAATCGCCTCGAAAGGAATGCCAGGTCGCGGCAGAATCGACCCCGATAAGTAATGCCTCTCATCACCGCGGCATGACCAAATTCTCGGGGGATCTGTGCTGAAAATTTCCCTTCTACCTAAAGACATACCCCCTCCACCATCCGAAACCTCCACTTTTTGGGAGAGACTGTGGGAAACGGAACCCCCGGTTTTTCCTCTCCGGCTCGATCCCAGTGGTCCCTGGCCAAAAGTTAGGCGGTTTACGCCGGCTTTTCTTACTTCCACCGTACTCCAAGCGTCCTTCATTTTTTTCCTATATACGTTCCCGTTTGCACTGGTCCTTTCCTGGTTCACTGGGCCGGAACCCGAAAAGCTTTCAGCCCACACCGAGTTGAAGGTTGTGAAGCTCAATGACCTGAACATAGCGGACTACCTTCCGAACTTGAAGACCGCCGGCGCTGCCAAGGCCCCTGGGCGGGCACCCAAGGACGGTTCGCACCCCCGCCCGGGCGCGAGCCACTTCGATCCGCGCATTACCATTGTTTCCAACCCGCCCAAGCCTGACAATTCTCTGCTGACGCTTAAGAATGAGACGGTGCCTCCGTCGCCCAAACCGCCCGTGGAGTTGCAGGTGCCCGACGTCATTTCCGGCGGGCCAAAACCGACTCCGGAGGCAGCCAAATCCCCTACACCAGCCCCGGAAAAGGTGAACACGCCCGCGCCTCCCGTGGCCCCTCCTGTGGAGCCACCGCCACCGCCCGAGCCCCCAAAGCCCATGAAAGATCCCGCTCTGGAGCCGCCGGTGACCCCGCATGTTTCCCTCACGGTTTCATTGCCGCCGCCCCCGGTGCAGTTCGCGGCGAAGCTCCCTGACCTTCCCGCTCCGAACCTGGAAGTTCCGTTGCCGCCACCTCCGCCAAAACCGGCGCCTCCCGCGGCACCGCCTGCTTCCGCGCCGTCCCAGCCTGCGGAAGCGGCCCAGCCTGCCACTAAAGGAACGGCCGACTCTCAGGCTGGCGGCGGCAAAGCAACGCCTGCCACCGCAAGCGGCGAACCAAGCCCCGGTGGTGGACCGCAGATCATGTCACTTAGCGTGAACCCCATTCCACTGAAAGACCTGGCATCAATCCCGGGGGGAATCCACAATGGCGAGTTTTCTATCAGCCCGGCAGGAACGATGAGGGGCTCGCCCGGAGGGACGCCGGGTGGTTCACCAGAGGTCGGTGAGGGGGGCCCTGGCGCGGGGGGTGACAAGAGTTCAGGCGTTGGGAACGGAAAAGGAAAGCCGGGTGGCGGTGGGCAGGGCAATCCTTCCACTTCTCCCACTGCCGGCCCCTCGGTTAGCATTACCGGACCGCCTGGCGCCGCGGGAATATCCTCTGGGACGCTGCCGCCGCTCAAACCGGCGGACCTGGTCTATCCCGTAAAGCCGGATACACCCAAGGCCCATGCTCCCACCATGGTGGTCAGCAGCGGGTCTTTTGGCGGTGGGGGACTGCGCGTCTTCGGCGTGCTGCATGGCGGAAAGATCTATACGATCTATTATCCCATGCCGGGTAAGAGCTGGATTTTGCAGTACTGCGCACAGGAAAAGCCGCTGCAACAAAATCCGAACACGCGCATGGTGACGATTCAAATGTCACCGCCCTTGACCCCTCCCGCGGTGATTGACCAATTTGATTTTCACCGTCCGCCGCGGGATCCCGGCGCCGCCAATTCCATGATCATTTTGCATGGGAGCATTAAAGAGGACGGCTCGGTGAGCGGCCTCTCCGTGGTGCAGGGTCTCGACTCCATCAGCAACGATGCCGCCACCATCGCCTTTTCGCGTTGGAAGTTCAAACCCGCCCAAATTTCCGGAGCCCCCGTTGCTGTTGAAATTCTCATCGGAATTCCTTAAGTAAACTCCCCAAATCCCAAGTCCCCGGTTGTCCTCGCGACGTATCAAAATCTCTCAAAACTGCCCCAGCAGCCCCAAGTGATGGGTGGGGAACGCCGCTTACTGGCCGTGGCAGGTGTTGCACACTTTACAGACCCAAGCCAAAATGTAACTTAATAGGAAATAACTAAATTTAAAAAACATCAGCACATTCCAATGGCCTGCTAACTGCTTGGAGTCTGGAAGCATCCAAACAAGTGTGCAAATGTCCGCAATTGGCTTAAGGATAGCATTATGAAAGTTGGTTTCAAGCCACGAATATCGAGGGTTGAAAAGCGTTACTCTGGAAACACGTTCGATATATTCTTCTGGGGCGTTATTGCAGGAGTGGCCGGTACGCTCGTTATTCTATTTTACGTTTTTCATTCGTCCTAATGATCGCAAATCATTCCAGAGTTCCCAGGAAGCTAAAACCACAAGACCCCATGCGAACGGGGGCGTGTCCGAATTGCTCCAGCATGAATCTCTATGCGTCCCACAGGCGTGGCTGGTGGGAGAAGTGGGTTCTGACATCATTCGGAATCAGGCCACTTGTCTGCTCGGAGTGCAAGACTCGCTTCTACTCCAAACGTCCCCCACATTTCTGAAATACAATTCTCAAACTGAGACATCGCCCATGACCGCGAATCGTAAAACCTGCTCGACCCTGGAAATATATTCCCTCCGGAATTGCATTTCGAACCCGACAACTCGCTTAAGTTATTGAAAGTATTAAAGTTAGTATTGTCCCTCTCTGGCCCTGAACGTGCCTTGGATAGTGCTTCGGACATTCGCCAAACTCCCCAGATCCGCAGGCTGACGGTCTGATTCCCAGTCGTGCCTCAGGGGTTGGTTGGGCTGAGTTTGCCCGGACTTTTCACCCGCCTGCGGGGAGTGTGCAAGCCTCAAAGGGGCGTAATAACTCAGCCCAGGCCGACGGCCAGGGTTTCGAGGACGAAGGGTTACTCCGAGACCTGATGGGGCGCGCCAACCCTTCTCGACATGGGGCTGAGATTCCCGACCCCGTTCTCAGCATTGGGGCTGAAGGGTGGTTACGTCTCGGGCCCGCCGGCAACTGACGGCGCCCCTCCTGAGCTGGAGGAAGATCTTTACGGGCTGCTTTGACCCACGGCAGGCTCGCCGTGGGCTACAGGACAACGCCCGTTTCACGGGCTTTCGGACACTTCCTGCCCTTAAGTTAGCGCTTATGCGCCAACGGCTTGGGCTGAGTTAACGCGCCCATTGGGGGCCATTGCCCGAAGAAAACCGCCGAGGTTCGTGAAAAGTTCGGACCAGGCGAACTAGGGCGGGCCAAGCGCAAAAGGCGAGCAAATTTATGTTGTGGGAAAAGAAACCCGTAGTCGCTGACCGGCAAGTGCCGGCGCCAGCAACGATTACACCGGTAAAGCCCCTGTCGGGTTCGCCGGCGAAACCCCAGGAGGAGAAGTTTATGGCGGAAACAGTGAGACCTTCCGGCAACACCCCCGCGGACTCCGGCCGTACGCAGTGGGGCCGTTCGCTGGTGGTAAAAGGCGATGTTTCGGGAAGTGAAGACCTGACGATCTTCGGCCAGTTTGAGGGCACCATTAACTTGCCGGGGCATTGCCTGACGATTGGGCCCGAAGGCAAGGTGAAAGCGGAAATCCAGGCCGCCCGCGTGGTGATCCACGGCTCCGTGCATGGAAATATCTCCGTCAAGGAGCGGGTGGAAATTTACAAGACCGGACACGTCGTGGGCGATCTCATCGCCCCGGGAATTTCCATTGAAGACGGCGCCTACTTTAAGGGCAAGATTGAAATCCTCAGGGATGAAGAACGCGAGCCGGAGGGATTTGCGGCATCCTTGGGTTCGAAGCGGCTCTCCACCATGCCGCCGGTTGCGGCCACTAGCTGAAGGGCGGCGCTTTTTCCGGAACCATATTGCGCGGGGTACGCATCCGGTTGTAGCGGCGGTCTCCGACCGCCGTCGTCGATCGGAG
>PLSX01000201.1 GCA_003165315.1 Acidobacteriota bacterium | reverse complement strand
CCGCGCGTTATCGACGGATTAGGGTTATCGATTTCGGGTTGACTTCCCGCCCTACCCAAATTATGCTAATCATTCTGACTATGGCACATATCCTCCAACCCGCCTGGGCAAATTGTTGTTGTACGGTGCCAGTGCTGGTGTGGGGGGGAACTGTTTAGCAGCGCGTCAATTAAAGCGACCTGATTCCAACCCACCGCCCGAGCGAGACCCGGCAGTGGGTTTTTTGTTTTTGGAGTGTACTCAGAATGAAAGCTTCGAACGCGTTTTGGAAGGAAAAACTCGCCGGCCGTTTGCCGGATGACTTGGCTCACGAAGTGGATATCTTCGAATCGGAGCTGGGCCTGAGAAAACAGGGGAAGCTTGACGAGCGCCTGGTGGCGGAAACACGGTTACGCCGGGGCGTCTACGGCCAGCGCTATGACAATGGCCAGCGGCACGACGGCAAAAAGGTGCAGGAATTCACCTATCCCTCCGGGGGTTTAACGAAAGGGCCGCATACCCTCTGGGATGCTCCGGGAATGCAGCGCATCAAGATTCCCGCCGGGGGCCTTAACGCCGCGCAGCTTGAAACTCTGGCGGAGCTGGCGGAAGAATATTCTGATGACGTCGCGCACATCACGACTCGTCAGGATGTGCAGCTTCATTACGTACACATTGATGACACGCCCACGCTGATGCGCCGACTCGCCGCGGCAAAAATCACCACGCGGGAAGCCTGTGGAAACACGGTGCGAAATGTCACCGCCTGCCCCTTTGCCGGCATCTGCCAGGATGAAGTATTTGACGTCACACCTTACGCCCGCGCGCTTTCACGGTTCCTGCTTGGCCACCCAGACTGCCAGAGCTTCGGCCGGAAATTCAAACCTTCTTTCAGCGGCTGCGTGCAGCACGCTTGCGGACTTGCCAACATGCACGACCTCGGGTTGGTGGGCCTGACGCGCAGCGAAGACGACAGGGAAGTGCGCGGATTCGCCGTCTACGTGGGGGGAGGATTGGGCACCGTTCCTTATCAGGCAAAGCTGTTCCACCCTTTCTTACCGCCAGAAGAATTGGGACCGCTCGCCCAATCGATTGCCAGGGTTTTTGCGCGCCTGGGTGAGAAGAAGAACCGCAATCGGGCTCGGATCAAATTCTTGATTCATGACTTGGGCATAGAGAAATTCAAGGAATTGGTATGGGAGGAACGCAAGACTCTGCCTGCCGACTCAAGATGGACAGATTATTTGCAGGCCGCCATTGCCGCACACGAGGAGCCACTGCATGCCCCCGGCGATGCTCCATCGTCGACCTCCGAGGATTTCAATAAATGGTTCAGCACCAACGTGCGGCCTCAACGCCAGAAGGGTTATTCCACCATCACAGTCACCCTGCCACTGGGTGACATCACTGCCACACAGCTTCGTTCTCTCGCGGACATCGTGCGGCGGTTCACGCGCGAGACCATTCGCACCACGGTGGAGCAGAACTTCGTGATCCGCTGGGTGAGCAACAATGATCTGGTGGGAATCCACGAGGCCTTGAAAGCGGCGGGCTTGGGAGAAGCGGGCGCGGGAACCATCGTGGATATCGTCTCATGCCCCGGCACGGACACCTGCAAACTGGGCATCTCCTCTTCACGTGGCCTGGCGGCGGAATTGCGTACGCGGCTCACCGAACAAAGCCTCGCCTTGGACACGGCGGTGCAAAATCTGCACATCAAGATCAGCGGCTGCTTCAACAGTTGCGGCCAGCACCACGTTGCTGACCTCGGCTTCTACGGCGTCAGCCGCAAGTTCTCGGGCTATGCCGTTCCCCACTTCCAGGTGGTTCTGGGCGGCGAGTGGGAAAGCAATGCTGGCTCTTATGGCCTGCCCGTTATGGCCGTTCCCTCCAAGAACATTCCGCAGGTCGTGACGCGCTTGACCAATCAGTATGTGACCCGCCGTAAGAGCGGCGAGAGCTTCCAGAGTTTCATAAAACGCATCGGAAAGATCGAGATCAAAACCCTGCTGGAGGATCTTACCCGGCTTCCAACGGATAGCGCTGACCGCACCTTCTTCAGCGATTGGGGCGATCCGCGTGAATACAGTTTGGGTGACCTGGGCGTGGGCGAATGCGCTGGAGAAGTGGTTTCCGCCATTGAGTTCGATCTTGCGGCCGCCGAGCGCGAGGTATTCGAGGCCCAATTAAGCCTGGAAAAAGGTGACTTTGAGCAATCGGCTCGGACTTCCTATCTGGCCATGGTTCGCGCCGCGAGAGCGCTGGTGAAGCTGGAACTTCAGGATATCTCCGACGACCCTGACCAAGTCCTTCAGGAATTCACCACCCGTTTTTACGACACCCAAAAATTCTTTGATCCGTTTGCAGGCGGGAAGTTTGCCCAATATTATTTCGTCGCCCACGCCGCGGCCAAGAAGCCTGCCACTGCCGACTCAGCCCGATACCAGATTGATGAGGCGCAACTTTTTATTGATGCCGCGCACTCCTGCTACAACCGGTTCGGAGCGGTCACCGTCGCCTAGAGGAGAGATCTAGAGCCCATGGAATTTCAGCACGTCAACGTGAAGCTGTTCGTGAAAGATGCGAAGAAAATCGACCTTGAGGTGTTGGTGCCGGTCTTTCATGGCTGGATTCAGAATCAGGGCGAGGGCGAACTTTTGTTGGATGTTGCCGATTATCGGCACGTCCCCTCCGGGCCGGGGGTGGTTTTGATCGGACACCAGGGTAATTATAGCCTTGATAACTCGGGCGGCCGCCTGGGCGTGCGCTACAATCGCAAAGCTCCGTTGAAAGGAACCAACTACGACCGCCTGGTGCAGGCAACACAAGCTGCCCTGGCTGCTAGCCAGCGGCTGGAGGCGGAGCCTACTCTGGCTGGAACCATCCAGTTCAATGGCTGCGAACTCGAAGTTTTCATAAACGATCGCCTTCTGGCCCCAAATACAGAAGAAACTCGCACCGAGGCGGATTCAGCGCTCCGCGCATTCTTTACCACACTGTTTGGTGAGGGTGAGTACACGGTTGAGTACTCGCAGGATCCACGCACTTTTTTCACTGTTCATGTGCAATCAGCCAAGGCCTTCGACACCACATCGTTGCTGAACAACCTGAAGTCGCTTGAGCCGGCGTCACATTAATCGATGACGGAATTTGTTTGAGCCGACGCGCCTTTTTCATCGCCCGGCTTCAAGGGTGATCTTCCCGCCGCGATGAGAATCCCGACATATCCAGCAGACCCGCCCGGAGTGTTATAATTCTCAAGTTTGCCTTGATTGCATGGGAGTCCTTATGCACGATGCCTGCCTGTGGGTAGCGCTCGCATTTTATGCCCTGGGAATCACGCTGATTGTCCCTTCCGTTGTGCGGCGGAGGCCGTCGCTTTCACCCGCGTCCTTGGGAGCGTTGGGAATCGGCCTGGCAGCACATGCCGCCGCATTGACAATCGAAGCCGCGCACCTTCATCGCCTGCCGGTCATAGACGTCCGGAGCGCTTTGTCCTTTTACGCTTTCCTGGTGACCCTTGCCTTTTTCTTTGTCTACCTGCGATACCGCATTGTTTCCCTGGGTTTGTTCATGCTGCCGCTCGTTTTCCTACTGACTCTGATCTCCGCGCTTCATGCGCCGGGTTCATTCGATTCCTCGGCATTTCGGGGCGGGTGGCTGCTGGTTCACATTGGTTCGATTTTTCTTGGTTATACGGCTCTCTTTCTCACCTTCGTTGCCTCCGTCATGTACCTGATTCAGGAGCACGAGCTGAAGTCGAAACAACCACGGGGGTTCTACTATCGCCTGCCCTCATTGAAGGTGTGCGAGGAACTCTATTACCGCTCGCTGGTATTGGGGTTGCCGTTCCTAAGCGTCGGCATCCTGACCGGATTCGTCTGGGCAAGCCGCACGTGGAAGGGGCCATGGGAGTTCGACCCCAAAATTCTTGCGGCCATGGTGACTTGGCTGATCTACTTGGTTCTGTTTTCGGCGCGTGTTAGCGGCGCGTGGCGCGGACGTCGCGCCGCCTATATTGCAATCTTCGGATTTGCCGCTATTCTCGTGACTTTCGTGGGCATTAGCTTAATGAGTGGGGAACACGGATACATCCCGAAACTTAGGGGTTAGGCGCTGGGAATTGGGTGCTGGGGCCGCTGATGCGATTGGAATTTTCCCGAATGCCTACCCCCCGGAACCAGTTCAGTCTGCTCATATGAACTTAACACTTTTGGGAATCAATCATCGCACGGCGCCAGTGGAGGTTCGGGAGAAGATGAACATCCCGGCCGACCAACTCACTGAAGCCATTGCCGATCTCGTGCATCGCGAGGGCATACGCGAGGGAATGATTCTCTCCACATGCAACCGTGTGGAAGTAACGACTTCGGCCGATGAAGAAGTGGATGCGGAATCCATCATTCGCGACTTCCTGGCCGATCATCACCATTGCAACCTGGACCCTTTCGCCCATTTCTTTTATCGGTTGCGGCAGCAGGATGTGGTGAAGCATCTATTCCGCGTCGCCTCAAGCCTTGACTCCATGATTCTGGGCGAGCCGCAGATCTTGGGCCAGATTAAGCAGGCATACGCCACTGCGCGTACCGTGGGGGCTATGAACGGAACGTTGAACGACGTGGTGAATCAGGCCCTGTCGGTGGCCAAGCGCGTGCGGCGGGAAACAGCCCTTGGATCGGCGGCGGTTTCTGTCTCTTACGCGGCCGTGGAGTTGGCCAAAAAGATCTTTGGCGGCCTACAGGATAAAACGATCTTCGTAGTTGGCGCAGGCAAGATGAGCGAATTGGCGGCCAAACACCTGCTGAGCAGTGGTGCTAGCAAAATCCTGGTGACGAATCGAACTTACGACCGGGCGGCGGAACTGGCGATGAGGTTTCATGGCACGGCAGTCCCCTTTGAGAATCTGTTTGAGAACCTCAGCCATGCGGACATTGTTATCAGTTCCACTGGGTCGCCCCAGCCCATCATTAACAAGCACCAGGTGGAAAAGCTCCTGAGCGTACGCAAGAATCGGCCCATTTTCTTTGTGGATATCGCCGTGCCGCGCGACGTAGATCCGGCTGTAAATGAATTGGATAACGTATTTGTCTATGATATTGACGACCTTGGTCACGTGGTGGAGGCCAATAAAAAGCAGCGTGAGCGCGAAGCGGTTTGGGCGGAAGAGATCATTCAGGCGGAAGTGCTAAAAACCTTGAAGCGACTGGCATCGCGCGACGTCGTGCCCACCATTGTGGCTTTGGAAGACCGCTTGAATCATATCCGCGCCTCAGAAATTGAGCGCTACCAGACGCGCCTGGCCAGCATGACTCCGGAACAGCGTCAGGCCGTGGACGCACTTACGCGCGGAATCATGAACAAAATCCTTCACGGGCCCATCACCGAACTTAAGAGTGGGGCAGGCGAACCCGAAAACGTGGCATTGGTGAGGCTGATCCACAAGATTTTTGGATTGGGGAGTTGAGAATGAAGGGTTAAAGGGTGAAGGATAAAGGGTAAAAGATGAAATGCGTGTTTTTTACCCTTCACACCTTATACCTTACACTTTTCTGCATGTTCGTAAAGTATCTCCTATGAAATTAAATATCGGCTCTCGCGGTTCCAAACTCGCCCTCTGGCAGGCCCACTGGGTTCGTGACCAGCTTACCTTAGCTGGTCATAAAATTGAGATTTCCATTATTAAGACGACGGGCGACAAGCTTCAGGCTGTCGCGCCGGGTGAACCTCTTCCTGCCTCCATGGCGCAAACTGTGGCGGAATCCGGGAGCAAGGGCCTGTTCATCAAAGAGATTGAAGAGGCGCTGCTGGCGCGGGAAATCGATGTGGCCGTGCACAGCTTGAAGGACTTGCCCACCGTACAACCTGCCGGACTCATGCTGGCCGCGGTGCCGCAGCGCGAGGACGCGCGGGACGTCTTCATTGCCCGCAATGGGCAATCACTGGAGAATCTGCCCGCAGGCGCACGCGTTGCCACCAGCAGTTTACGGCGGCAGACACAATTGCGTGCGTTACGCAATGATCTGGTCTACGTGGCGGTGAGAGGAAATCTGGACACGCGATTACGAAAGCTGGAGCGTGGTGAATGCGAGGCGCTGGTGCTGGCGGCGGCCGGGGTGCATCGCCTGGGCTTGAGCGAGCACATAACAAGCTATTTCAGCTTTGATCAGATGTGCCCCGCAGTTGGCCAGGGAGCGCTGGGGATTGAAATCCGCAGTGACGATATGAGGGCGCGGGAGGCTGTGGCGCAACTTGATCACTTTTCCACTCACCAGGCCGTCATTGCTGAACGTGCTGTTCTTCGTCGTCTGGGCGGAGGATGTCAAGTTCCAATCGCCGCCCACGCGGTAGTGGCAGCTGGAACTTTGCAATTGCAGGGCCTGGTGGCAAACCTCGACGGGACAAAGTTGATTCATGCCCGAACGAGAGGCTTGGCTTCAGACGCAGAAGCGTTAGGCGCAACCGTGGCAGAAGACCTTTTGCTCCAGGGTGCCAGGGAAATACTCGATACGATCGAGTAAACGAAGCACCGTCCGTGGTCCGGCGCGACCGGGCCGCGATCTCTCGTGCTGAAATCGAGAATTCAATCCTGGTACGCAGAGAGCACAGGCATCGTTATCATCGACAATTGACAACGGACTACGGACAACGGACGACTGACAATGACTTCCGGCAAAGTCTATCTCGTTGGCGCAGGGCCCGGCGACCCGGGACTGTTGACGCTCAAAGGAAAGCAGATACTTGAGCACGCCGACTGCGTTGTTTACGATTTTCTGGTGAACAAGGAGTTGTTGCGTTTCGCGCGAGCCGATGCGGAGAAGATTTCTGTGGGCCGGCGCGGGGAAACCAATCGGCTGCGCCAAAGTGAAACCGACCAGCTCTTAGTGGAGCGCGCCCGCGAAGGCAAGACCGTATGCCGCTTAAAGGGCGGTGACCCGTTTGTCTTCGGCCGAGGGGGCGAGGAATCGCAGGTGCTGGCCGCCGCAGGCATCGCGTTTGAAATTGTGCCGGGGGTCTCCGCAGGACACGCCGTTCCAGCCTATGCGGGAATTCCCATAACGCATCGCGACATCACCTCCACAGTGACATTTATCGCCGGGCACGAGGACCCTGAGAAGGAGACTTCGCGCCTGGACTGGTCGCATTTGGGAACCTGCCCTGGCACGCTGGTTTTCTTCATGGCGGTGAGGAATCTGCCCCGTATTACCCAAGCCTTGATCGATCACGGACGCACTCCCACCACACCTGCCGCGGTCGTCCAATGGGGAAGTCTGCCGCGCCAGAAAGTAATTGAGGGAACGCTTGCGAATATTGCCGTCAAAGCCTCGGCCGTCACGTCACCTGCCATCACTGTAGTTGGTGAAGTAGTGGGTTTGAGAGAAAAACTGAACTGGTTTGAAAATCTGCCGTTGTTCGGCAAGCGCGTCGCTATTACTCGAGCGCGCGAGCAGGCTGGGGTGTTGCGCGAAGAGTTGGCAGCGCTCGGCGCCGAGGTTATTGAAATCCCCACCATTGAGATCCGGCCGCCGGACTCGTGGGAACCGCTGGACGCTGCGATCCGCAGGCTGGAGGAGTTCCACTACCTGCTGGTAACCTCGGCAAATGGGGTTCGGAATTTCCTGGCGCGTCTTGCCGCATCAGGGCGCGATGTGCGCTCATTGCATGGACTCACGATTGGCGCGATAGGTCCTGCCACTGCTGCTGAATTCGCGCGTACCGGTGTGAAGGTGGACCTACTGCCCACGGAATATCTGGCGGAGGGACTAATCGCCGCGCTGGGCGACCAGGATTTGCGCGGCAAAGCTTTCCTAATTCCACGTGCAAAGATGGCGCGTGACCTGGTGCCGCGGGTGCTGGAAGAGCGGGGCGCACATGTGGAAGTGGTGACGGCTTACCAGACCGTCATGCCAGAAATTTTACCCGAAGAGATCACCCGCCTGTTTGCGCCGCAAGCGGACGCAATTACCTTTACCAGTTCATCCACCGCAACAAATTTTGCCAAGCTCGTGGGGGAGGATCACCTTAAAGAAGTCCTTCGTGGTGTCGTTATCGCCTCCATCGGCCCCGTCACTTCGCAGACTCTCCGCAAGCTGGGTGTTGATGTCACTGTTGAAGCGCAGGAATCCACGATCACGGGATTAGTGCGGGCACTCCGGGATCACTTTCTCAAGAATTAGGTGAGAGCGGGGCTGTTACGTCTGCGAGCCCGAAGAGACTTGTACGGAACTCAGACCCGCAGACATTTGAAACCATGTCTGCGCCAGCCATCGCGGTATCCGATCAGACAGCAGGTTTAGTTTTTGCTCGATTGGCGCGGCCGCGAGCACGGCTCCCTGGGTGACTTCAATATCGTCAGCAAGTCACTGCCCTCTGGATAATGAAAATTCACGAAAAACCAGTGACTGTTCTTCTCTACGACCTCCGCAGTTTCATCCGGTTGTTTGCGCTGCTCGCCGTGCCGCACAGCATAGACGTCTGCCATGTACGAATGGCCCTTCTGAATAATTCTGCCCACCACATATCGGTCCGCCGGTTCTTGGGTGTAAAGAAAAAGGTCCCAGTCAGGGCTCACTAAATTACGACACCTGGCTTGAGCATCAGAAGCCCCCTTCAAATGCTCGAAAAGTTTGGGGGGGAGAAGGAAAAACGTTTGTACTTAAGCGCGCTATCCCAAAACCGGTCGGGGATGTCACTGTTGATGCGTTGTACGTACCATTGGAAGGAGCTTTCAACGAACTCACGGGCGGATCTATTGCTGGGATCGCTGACTTGCGCCTCCGCCCCCTGGGAGCACAGAGCCAACAAAAGAGCCAAGGCCCACGTTGTTCGCATAACCGACTTTCGGATTTCGAGTTTCGATTTTCGGCTCTTACAGGTTCAGCAACTCGCGCAATTTGCGGGTTTGGGCGCGGCTAACAGGAATTTCCGTCTGTTTGCGATCTTCCATTTTGAGCTGGTAGGAGCTCTTGAACCAGGGCACGACTTCCTTGATGTGGTTAACGTTCACCAGGTAGGAGCGATGGACGCGCCAGAAAACTTGAGGATCAAGGTTGGCCTGAAGTTCTTCCACGGTGCGGAAGTTCGACTGGCCTTCCAATTCGCGAGTCACAATGCTGATGACGCCGTCTTCGATGCTGGCATAAATGACTTCATCCGAATCGACTAGGAACAGGCGGTTGGCGCTTCTCACCACCAGCTTCCCCTTTTGGATCACGGGACGCTGTTCCACCATCTGAACCAGGCGATCGAGTTTCTGGCTGGTGGTGTCGGAAGTTTCCAGCATACGCCGTACACGCATGATGGCTTTTTCCAGACGTGCCTTGGCCACCGGCTTCAACAGGTAGTCAATGGCATTCACTTCGAAGGCTTGCACGGCATACTGGTCAAATGCCGTGGCAAAGACAAAGAAGGGCAGGGGAGCTTTCTTTTCCAGCAGACGCTTGATAACCCCGAATCCGTCAATGCCGGGCATTTGAACATCCAGGAATACCAGACGCGGATTTAACTCGCGCACAAGGCTTACGGCCTCAACGCCATTCTTTCCCTGGCCGATTACTTCCACTTCAGAAAAACTCTTCAACAAAAAAGCCAACTCGTCGCGAGCCGGCTGTTCATCGTCCACAATCAACGCCGTGATCTTCATACAACATCAATCCCTTCTGTGGTCCAAAGCGCGCACCACATCCCCCGAGGGTTCGCGTGCCCAGCCATTATAGCCGACGTTCGACCCATCGAAAATGGCGCAGCGCCGACATCCGCAGGTCCTGGATGTTATACTGCTAGTTTCCGTCAGCAGCAACAATTTCAGGCTTCGAGGCCAAACTCGTGCAAAAACGCGCCCGTACCCTCAAGAGTAAAACCATCTATTGTGGAAGAGTCGTGGAACTGAAAGTCGACCGGGTGATTGAGCCCGGCGGGGTGGAAACCACCCGCGAAGTTATTTACCACCCCGGCTCGGTGGTTATCGTTCCCCATCTTCCTGATGGCCGCTTGATACTGGTGCGCCAATACCGGTACGCCGCGAGGCAAAGTCTTTGGGAGCTTGTGGCCGGTGGTCTGGAAAAGGGAGAGACTCCACGCCAGGGTGCGCGCCGCGAATTGTTGGAGGAGACCGGCTACCGCGCCCGCACCTTGAAGCCACTGCTGGAGTTCTACCCGAGCCCCGGCATTCTGACCGAAAAGATGCATCTTGTGGAAGCATGGGATCTAACTCCGGCCAAAGGTGAACCGGATGCCGACGAACGGATCGAAGTGGGATTCTTTACCGTCGATGAGGTCATGAAAATGATTCGAAGCCGTAAGATCCATGACGGGAAGACGCTGGTGGGGATGCTGTGGCTGTTTGGGCGCGGATCCGCCACATGGTGATTCCATGCGGCTCGGAAGCTCCTGTTGAAGCTGGCTCATCAGAACAATTTTCTTGACAAAATGTGGGGAGAAAAGTTATTCCTATTGTTGAGGGAGTTGGGAAAGTGTTCTCGTTGGGAAAGTGCAAATAGGAATAAGCGGCCGGAGATCATATAGATCTTCGGCTTTTTTCTTTTTGGGCGCAACTCAAAGAGATACAACCCCAAAGTACAATCAAGGAGGGCGCAAGTGGCAAGACTTCAAGGAAAAGTAAAGTGGTTCAACAACAGTAAAGGCTATGGGTTTATCGGCCAGGACGGCGGAGCAGATGTCTTCGTCCATTACTCGGCCATTCAGGGTGAAGGATTCAAGACCTTGCAAGAAGGCGACACGGTAGAGTTTGAGATCGTCCAAGGGCAAAAAGGACCTCAGGCCGACAAGGTTTCAAAACTCGGTTAACCCGCATCCGCTTCTCCATATTCCTGGCCCAGCCCCTGTGGTTGGGCCTTTTTGTTTCAATGATTTACAGGAACAAAAACCTGCCGCGCCGAAGGGCACCTCCCTGCTGCCCATCTTTCGCTTGATTTTAGACTTTTCAAGGGCGACAATGCTAACGTCGAAAGAATTAGATGAAAGCCTGTAACATTACACGTGGGGCGGCGAAGTGCCATCCAGCGTGATGAAGACCTAGCGGTAGTTTACTGCGAAAGTGCTAAAAAGAGGAGGAAGCGGTTGAATTCTCATGGAGTTAGCATGAGAGGGATGTATTACCCACGTGGCGTACTACCGAATTGTTGCAAGCCCAGGGATTCGGCCAGGCCTATTTGGATGAGGTACTGGGTGGAAACCATGGTGGCGGAGCGATAAGGACCCGCGCCCTGGGCGGGGTACAAGAGTACAAACTGTTGGATTTGCTCTAACTCGTTCTGC
>PLSX01000154.1 GCA_003165315.1 Acidobacteriota bacterium | reverse complement strand
GAGGGTTTTGAAATAGCTTCTAGGAAAACGCCGCCAAATAATCCAACAGGTATCAGTAGCACAAAAACTGCTCCCCCGCTATGGATGTTGGGAATTTCCAGGAACGGATTATCGAGCAGAAGGAATGGCGATACCAGGGTGAGCGTTAGTAGGGCTAGGCCCAGCAAAACGGCGGCTCGTGGGGGCATTGTTAACGACGATCCAATGCTGCCGACAAGCACCAGTAAGGGGCCGATTATAAATCCGACAAAGCTCCATCGCTCCGCTAGGAGCATGTGCTCGTAAGTGAGTCGGTGATGGGCTGATAGAGATTCTGTTACAACGAAAGCGGCCGTGGCCGTGAGCCCTATCGCGAAAATGCCAAGCCAACACCATTTCATCGTTTTCCATGCTGTTTGTTGGTCAAGACAACATGATTCCTGGATTAGGGTTGTGAGCCAACTTCAAACAAATTGTGTCGGACCACGTTTGCTCCAGGGCGATTATCGTTTACGTGCATAAATGACTGTGCGTTGCCGATCGGCAGGGCCGGGGAGCGGGCTCTCCTCAGGAGTAGCGCAAATTTTTGTTTCTCCAGCAAATAATTCACACATGGCGAGACCCCTCATCCGACCTCGTCCCTCGGCCACCTTCTCCCCAAATGAGAAGGAAGGGATTCCTTTCCCTCTCCCTTGGGGAGAGGGTGTCGGCCATGTGCCGACGGGCGAGGGGTCATTTCAGCGATTTTGGCTGCGGCTCCGCCCCGTGGCGCTACTTCGCCTCCACCTCCGCCAGGGCCTTATCGATGGCGCTGAGGGCCACGTCAACGTCTTCCTTGGAGATGTTGAGCGGCGGCGACATGCGCACCACGCTTCCGTAAAGCCCGCCCTTGCCCACCAGCAGGCCGTGGACGCGCAGGCGTTCCAGCACCTGATTGGTGAGGTCTGTGGCGGGCTCCTTGGTCTTGCGATCCTTCACCAGTTCGATGCCCTGCATCAGGCCCATGCCGCGCACGTCGCCAATCAGCGGGTGTTTTTCCTTCAAGGCTTCAAGGCCCGCGTGGAAGTGGTTGCCCACGGTTTCGGCGTTATCCATCAGTCGGTCTTCTTCAATCAAATCGATGGTGGCCTTGGCGGCGACGCAAGCCACGGGGTTTCCGCCAAAGGTGGAGATGGTCAGTCCCTTGTAGGCGTCGGCGATCTCCGGGCGGGTCAGGGTGAGGCCGATGGGATTGCCATTCGCCATGCTCTTGGCGCTGGTGATGATGTCGGGCTCAACCTCCCAATGCTCAATGCCCCACCACTTTTTGCCGGTGCGTCCCCAGGCGGCCTGAACTTCGTCGCTGATGAACAATCCGCCGTAGTTGCGCACGATGTTGGCGACAATCTTGAAATAGCCGGGCGGGGGAACGATGAAGCCGCCGAGTCCCTGAATGGTTTCGGCCAGCATGCCGGCAACCTGTCCGTTGGTGGAGGTCTTGATGACTTCATCCACATCCTTGGCGCAGTGAAGCTCGCAACTGGGGTAGGTGAGGCCGTAGGGGCAGCGGTAGCAATACGGCGAGGGAGCGTGCACGATGCCGGTGGAGATCACTCCGCCTTTGCGCCAGGTGTGCAGGCCGGTGAGCGATTTGGTGAGCTGCGTGTGGCCGCTGTAACCATGCCGCAGCGCCACAATATCGTGGTTGCCCGTATACATGCGCGCGGTGAGGATGGCCACCTCATTCGCTTCCGAACCGCTGTTGGTGAAGTAGCTCTTCTTCAGCTTGCCGGGAGCGATGGAGGCTACCTTCTCCGCCAGGTTCACAATGGCTTCGGTGATGAACAGCGTGGAGGTGTGCTGCACCTTGTCAATCTGCGCCTTCATCTTTTCAGTCACGCGAGGGTTGGAGTGGCCCACACCCACGGTGACGATGCCGCCCAGGAAATCGAGGAACTGGTTGCCGTCGATATCCCAGACATATTGTCCCTTGGCGTGGTCAATCACCATCGGGTCCTTGAAATAGGTGGCGGCGCAATTGAAAACGAATTCCTGCTTTTTGCGGATGATCTCTTCTTTGGTCATGGGGCCTCTCATGAGCTGACAGCTTACAGCAGAAAGCTGATAGTGAATGTTCACGCAAGGGCTTATCAAGGTAACAGCGTACAGCAGACAGATCACAGTTAATGTTTCACGCTACAGCTAACACTGCCTTCTCCACAACCTTTGGCAGGGCGATGGGCAGGAAAAAGCTCTTTGGGTATAAATAATCTTTCCCGGATTCGTCAATGACCTTCAGCAGATGGTGTTGCTCCGCTGACGTGTCAGGAATTGTTTGATAGATTTTGCGCAGTTCGAGGGCTGCTTCGTAACCTTCGTTGCGCACGCAGACGACGAGTTCATTTACCCGCTTGGTCATTTTCATACTCCCAGAAGTGCTTTACCCTGACTTCTTTCTTCCCAATCCCATGCGCTTCATACCAGTGGAGTTCTGCCATGCACATCGTACCATCGTCGAGACGTATTTTCGCGATGCCTTTTCTTTTTCACCACCGGCCAAAGCCGTAGCGTTTTCTCAAACGGTTGACTTCCCGGATCGAATTTCCCACCGCGATGGTCTCAATTTCCGTTATCGAGCTGAGAAGTTCAAACCACATTCTTAACCCGTCAAGTGCAGAAACTCAAGCCCCGGGAATCGGTTAAAGTCATCGTCAAAGGCAACCAGGCGGCAACCGCTGGCGGCGGCGAAGGCGGCGAGGTATGCGTCGGTCCAATTCCCGCCGCGAAGGTTCAGCTTGCCTGCCCATTCTGCCAGCAATTCATCCACACCGGGCGGTTCTGGGATGAAAGAAACCTGTGGAACTGCAAGCCATGTTTCGAGGGCTTTCCAGGCTGCGCCGCCATCCAGGGCTGCATTCCCTAGGATCGTGGTATGGGTCAGGTGCCGTAGAAGTGCCAATGCGGTGACCCGGCAAAGAACCAATTCGCTGGCAGACTCCTCATCCCAATAGCGGCGCGCCCTCTGGTGATGGACATGGTCAGGAGCGCTTAGAGGAAGCCATACGCTCGCATCAAGCAGGTCCTGCATACTTGGCCTCGTCTTCCTCTTCTTCAATCCGTCTTATCTGCGCGCGGGAGATCGCGGGGATGGATATGCCGCGCGGGGCGATTATCACAGGAGGAGGAGCGTGCCTGCTTACGGTGGTCTCGCTCCGAGGCGACCGCAATCCTTGCTCGATGAGCTGCTGGACCAACTGACGCAGCGTTACGCCACTCATTCCGGCGCGGGCCTTGAGGGTTCGATGGAGATCCTCGGGTAAATCAATGGTAGTTCGCATAAAAACATCTTGATGTATTTATGTTTTGATGTCAACCTGTCACTTCAACCCCGCAGAAAGTTCACCATTCCGCAGCAATCCTCCCCATTCCCCACCCATCGCCGAGCTTGCCCATCCGGCTGAAGCCAAAAGACGTTTAATTCCTTCCGAAAAATTTCCCCCCGCTACTTCGAATGGTCATCCAGCCAGCCCAAAACCGTCTTGTACCATAGCTCACTATTCTGGGGTTTCAGGACCCAGTGTCCTTCATCGGGAAAATAGAGCAGCTTGGATTTGATTCCGCGCCGCTGCAAGGCGGTGAACAACTGAAAAGCCTGGCCCTCGGGAACGCGGAAATCCTTGGCCCCTTGAACCAGCAGCATGGGCGTTTTGATGTTCTGCACATAGCTCGATGGTGACCACTTCAGTCGCAGCGCCATGGATTCTTTCTCCCACGGCAATCCTTTGAACTCCCACTCATCGAACCAGACCTCTTCCGTCTCGCCGTACATGCTAGGGTTGTCGTAAACGCCGTCGTGCGACACCAGCGCCTTGAAGCGGTCCGTGTGCGTGGCAATCCAGTCAATCATGAAACCGCCATATGATGCGCCTGCGGCCACCATGCGGGTTTTATCGACATAGTCCAGTTTTTCAAGATAATCCGTGGCATTCATCAAGTCCTGGTAAGGTGCGCCGCCCCAGTCGCCGGAAATCGACTCTACAAATTTCTGGCCATAGCCCGTGGAGCCGTGGAAGTTGGTCATCAGCACCACATAGCCGCGCGCGGCGAACATCTGCGCATTCCAGCGGTAGCCCCAGGCGTCTTCCCAGGCGCCCTGCGGGCCGCCGTGCACCAGCAACAGGCCGGGATATTTCTTGCCGGGATCGAACCCCGGCGGCTTCAGCAAGAGGCTCTGAATCTCCGCTCCCTGAGCGCCGGGCGTGGTGACGAACTCAGCGGGATTCATGTCCAGTTCCGCCAGCAACGCCTTGTTTTCATAATTCAGGCGGATGAAATTGATCTTGGTTTCGTGGACGGTAATATCGCCGCTATTCGTTACCTCATGGGTAGGCAGCGGCACGCGATAGATGGTGGTGGGTTCCGTCAGGCTGGTTCGAGTTAGCAACAGCCACGTGCCGTCGGGACTCACGCTTAAGTCATCATTCATTCCCGGCAGAACCTTTTCAACTTTGGGCGAAGTTACTGAAGTCTTGAAAACCGGCTGTTCAGCGTGTTCCGGGGCTGTGAAGTAGATGGTGTTGCTGTCGGGCGCCCAGGCAAAGCCACCCACCCACTGGTCAAATCCTGGAGTAAGGTCAATGGTCTTTCCCGCCTCGCGATCATAAACGCGAAGGCGGATGAGGTCCGATTCATAACCATTGCGCGCCTGGGAGGTGTAAGCGATGTAGCGGCCGTTCGGGGAGTATTGTGGCGATGCGTCGGAGCCGGGATTGTCGGCGGTAATGTTGAGGGGTTCACCGCTCTGTGTGCCTACAATGAAAAGATCATTGTTGGTGGTCCATGCTGCGGCGGATTGGCCGGCAGCGCCCTTGGTGCGGTTGGAGGTATAGCAAACCTCCGTCCCATCCGGTGAAATCGCATAGCCATCGGGCGCGCCGAGGAAAAACGTGGGGGAATCGTAAGCGCCAGGGGTCAGGTCACGCGGCGTCCCACCCTTGGCGGGGACAGCGAAGAGATGCGTATAGCGGCCGTCGCGCCACGAGTCCCAATGGCGGAAAAGCAACTCCGTAAAGACCTGCGCCTTGACCTTGCTCTCCACCACTTCTTTCAGGCGCTGAGCGTTGCAGGCTTCATCCGGGCAGTCGGGATAGACCTGAGAGGTGAAAAGCAATACGTCGCCCTTGGAAGCCCAGGTGACACCGTCGGCTTCAGTGGAAAGGGAAGTGACGGGCCACGGATCGCCGCCTTCGAAAGAGAGCACCCAGATCTGCGAGCTGCCGCCGCGAGTGGAAATGAACGCCAGCGATTTGCCGTCGGGCGACCAACGGGCGTGCGAATCGGACCCCTCTCCACGTGTTAATTGCCGAGGATCGCCGCCATCAGCGGAAACCACCCAGATATGCCGGTTGGTCTTGTTGGCGGCCAGATCAACGACGCCGACTTGGTAAGCGATCCACTTGCCATCGGGCGAAAGTTGCGGATCGGCGATGCGCTGCACCTTCGCCAAATCCTCATAGGTAATGATGTGCTTGGCTTGGGCCATGGGGCATACCCTGAACAGAAAGAGAATTAGTCCTAAGCGAAGGAGCATTTTCATGATGGCTCTCCCAATTGCTTTCTTTTCAGTAACTTGCTGTTTGTCTGCGCGTAAGGCCTGTGTTTTCAGAGGCATCGCCGGACATGCCGGGGCTAAAATTTCTCCCCCTTTGTTTTCATACATATCGCCGGATGCACCTTCATTTTTGCAATCTGTCGACTGGGCTAAATCCGGTCCCACTTTCTCCCCGACTACCGTTTGATGCGCGCCGAGCCGCCCTTCATCACGTGTTTGACCTCTTCCAGCGTAATCATGCTGGTGTCGCCACGGGTGGATTGCAGCAGTGCCCCGTGAGCCGCGCCCATATCCACGGCATCCTGGGGGCTGCCGCCTTCCAGTAGAGCATAGATGGCGCCGCTGCAAAAGCCGTCTCCGCCGCCCACGCGGTCCTCAATCTCAAGGCCTTCATAGCGTTTGGACTCGTAGAATTTTCCTTCAAAATAGAGGATGGCCGACCAGTTGTTCACCAATCCGCTCACCACCTCGCGCAAGGTGGTGCCGACGGCCTGAATGTGCGGATATTTGGCAACCACCTGCTCCACCATTCTCTTGTAACCTTCAATGGGCAGCTTTTTCAGTGACTCGTCCACGCCTTCAACCTTAAAGCCCAGAACCTTTTGGAAATCCTCCTCATTGCCGATCAACACATCAATGAAGGGAACCAAGTCCTTGGTTACGGCGATGGCCTTGGAGCTTGACCAGAGTTTACTGCGGAAATTGAGGTCATAGCTCACAATGGCGCCGGCGGCGTGTGCGGCTTCCATGGATTCCTTCACCACCGCGGCACTGGAATCACTGAGGGCGGTGCAGATCCCGCCAGTGTGGAACCAGCGCACGCCCCGGGCGAAGATGCTCTTCCAATCGACCTCGCCAGGCTGGATGTGGGCCGCGGCGGCGTGGCCACGGTCGTACATTGTTAAGCTTCCACGCACACCGATGCCGACTTCGGTAAAGTTCAGGCCAATGCGGTCGGCCTTGCCCACCCCGTCGTAGGGAATCCAGACGACGTGGCTGATGTCCATTCCCGAGGCGCGGGCATGATTGCGAATAAAAGCTCCCAGGGGATTTTCCACCAGACGGGAAACCCAGGAGGTGCGCAATCCCAAGCGGCTGAGGGCGTAACTGACGTTATATTCGCCCCCACCCACCCAGGCTTCAAAGTAAGGCGCAAATTCGATGCGCTGGTGTCCAGGAGGGCTCAGGCGGATCATGCATTCGCCAAAAGTCAAAATATCAAGTTGGCATTCATTGGGGTTTTTCAGATTCAAGGGCATCAAAAGTTCTCCTTATGAAGTCGGAATGAAAGTTCTGACCGCCTTTCGAGCCACACGGATGGATAGCCAGATGCGCGTCACGAGGGCCGCACTGAAAACGAGCGCGGAAACCGCGAACACCCACTTCGCCTGCGGCGCACCCCGTATTGCCGGCGGATGGACTTTTCCCATGAGAGCGAGAACGGATACAATCGCGGACAAAAGCATACTGACATCCACGAACGCGTGCGTAATCCCCATCAAGTTGAGCCCGATGTAGAAATAGCCGCCGCCGGGAACCATCAACCCGTGGAGCAGGGCGCCTCTGTCATCTTTGAATTTCAACCGGCAGTTGGGGCACTCGTAAACTCCTGGCGTGAGTCCAGCGAGGCATTGCGGGCAAAAACTCGCCATTCCCTTTGCCGCCGATGTTTCTCCTCTGCCGGCAGGCAACAGGGTGTCCAAAAGAATCCGGAGTTTCGCCATTGCCTGTTTTGGAATATGCCAATAGGTTTCGCATGAGCCCCCGTGATACTTGAGAAGGAGTTTGCCGCGGAAGCGACCGGTAATCTGGAACTCTTTCACGTCACCCCAGCGAGCGCTCCGCAGGTTCCTGTTCCACTGGCCATTCCACCTCAACGAGAGATGAAGGAGTCGACGGTTGGTCAGGATCAGCCATGCGCGCGTCAGGACTCGATAGCCCACGCCTAACATGTAACGTTCCGGCGCGTCCGCCATTTTCTGCCCGGGGGTCAAAAAGAGCACCACTTCATCGGGTTCAAGGACTTTGCCAAGGGGCACCTGAAGGTGTTTAAGCGCCCACTTGGCGCGATTGTTGAGGCTACCCCCGTTGGCGCCATGAGCGTTGGTGAAGGAGACGTCTTCACGAAGGGGAACTCCCCACGAAGACGAAATTGCAACCTTCTGGTTGGAATGAATCGCTATATCGGGGGCGGGCACAGCGAACCTTTCGAAATTCCAGTTCAAGAATTTGCAGACCTTCGGCATTTTATGCCGAAGCCGGGTGCTGGACAAGGTGGAATGTGAATTGCATCGTCATCGATGCCAGCGCGCAGAGCGACATGCTGTCAATTTTGTTCTGGGCGTACAAAACTTAACGACACAAAACATCGAAGTTTGGATAAAATGAAAGTTCTTGGATGGACCTCTGCGAATCAAAGAAGCAGGCTTGCTGATTCGTCCTCGAGAGGGCAGCGAGCCACTGCGGGATGACTTGAGCGGAGGAACTTCCGTTCGCCGGGGGAGAAGCGTTCCCGACGGGCGTGGACAGGAAGCTGGCGCCACCAAATTTTCCGGGAGGTAATATGTCAAACGCAAGCTGCGATATTGGACTGATTGGATTGGCCGTCATGGGCCAGAACCTCGTATTAAACATGAACGATCACGGATATAAGGTGGCGGTATTCAATCGCACAGTCTCCAAGGTGGACGCTTTTCTCCAGAACGAAGCCGCTGGTACACAGGTGGTAGGCGGCCACACGGTGGCGGAATTTGTCCAGTTACTCAAGGTGCCCCGGCGCGTCATGCTGATGGTGAAGGCAGGCGATGCCGTAGACCAAACGATTGAGGAGCTTCTGCCGTTCCTTGAAAAAGGCGACATCATTATCGACGGAGGAAACTCACACTGGCCGGACTCGACCCGCCGCACCCAATACCTCGCCGAGAAAGGGCTGCTCTTCATCGGGACCGGCGTGTCTGGAGGCGAGGAAGGGGCGCGCAATGGTCCCTCCATCATGCCTGGCGGCAATC
>PLSX01000260.1 GCA_003165315.1 Acidobacteriota bacterium | reverse complement strand
TCTCAATTTTGGGGTTCACTCCAAAAAGTCCCAGGTATTCAGCACCGAGATCAGGGAAGCCAAGTGCCGGATCCCCTCCTGATTGTTAAATCGGTCAGACACGAACTAATTCTGCCCCTACCTAGTAAAGCGTCAAAAGATGGAGAAAAGTGCCATGCCGGTTCAATAAATTTTTCGTCCCGCCGTGGAGAGTCAGGCACACATCATCGATTGCTGGTTTTGGCGATCGCTCAACGCGCCGACCGCGCCACCGAATTTCAACGAAAGCAGAGGACAGCCACCGGCACTATGAGGATGGGACTCCCACTAGCGTTCGCGTCCTTTCTCCTTCTCGTGCGGCCTTTCCTGGTTTTTTCGACACTACCGCACTGGCGCAGGCCTGCAGGTCTACGAGCGGACGGCCACCAGCGTTTGCGGCCCATCTCCTTGTCGTGCGACCTAGCCTGCTTTTTTCGACACTACCGCCATGGTGCAGGCCTGCCGGTCTACGAGCGGACGGCCACCAGCGTTTGCGGCCCATCTCCTTGTCGCGCGACCTAGCCTGATTTTTTCGACACTACCACACTGGCGCAGGACTGGTGTTCTACGAAGGAAGAGCCGCCAGCGGTCGCGGCCCATCTCCTTGTCGCGCGACCTATCCTGAATCTTTCGACACTACCGCAATGGCGCAGCCTGCTGTTCTGCGCTGGAAAAAGTGCCTGGAATAGAACTGCCCCAAGGGTCTTGCCCTGCGGGTGACAAATGCAGGGCGGTTATGTCCAGTTTCCGAAATCAGTTGTAATTGGGAAAAATTGTCCAGAGAACAAAATGTCCCCGAACGGCGCCATTACACATCCAGTCAATAAGCTTGTCAAGTCTTTTTTGATGCTTATACAGTTTTTTTCAGGATATGGCGGTTTTGGTATTGTTTTATCATAAAGTAAAAATTTGTCGGGCAGAATGGCGCTAGGAACTAGTCCGAAGTCCGAAGTCCGAAGAAAGGGGGCAGGGGCAATACTGTTCACTTAACTGTTGTAGCGCAATCGGGAATCTCCCTGCGGGCGAAGCCCGCTTTGGAGTGCGGTCGCAGCAGCTACCGCTTTTCATGTCGAGGCCCTCACACCGTTTCCGTATGGACCATGGACAGAAAGCGGTAGCTGCTGCGACCGCACTCCAAAGCGCTTCGCGCGGACACGATTGATGCCATATATCAAGTGAACAGTATTGGGGTTGGGGCGGAAAAAAGAGTCCGATGTCCGAAGTCCGAAAGGCAGGGACTCGGGGCGGAAAAAAAGTCCGATGTCCGAAGTCCGAAGTCCGAGGTCCGAAAGGCAGGGACTCGGGATTCGGGAAAATGGGACTCGCGGCTGGGGGTTAGGGAAGGAAGATGCCTCCGAGGGCGAGGTATGGGACAAAATGTCTTAGGCGTGCGTGCGGGGAGGCTCAAAGGCTGGGTTGACGAACCGTTGTCAGCCGGTCGCAGGTGCTTCGGGAATGCCTTTGAGCTTGGGGGTGTTGCAGCGGAACGCACTCTTAAGCACAGTTCCCCAACCTGCTTTTTGCCCGGGGAGATCGGTTTATACGCAGCGTCATAAATAATTGCGCATGTTAGTCAGCCACTGCCGCAGGAACATTGGGGACCGGCAAGATCGGACCCGCGCGGAGTTGTGACACCGCGTATCGTGGGGGGATGCCGGTCAGATCGTCTTGTCGGGTGAGTCGCAGAGGGTGGCCAAGGGGCACTCGGCGCAAAGGGGCTTGCGGGCGAAGCAGATCTTGCGGCCAAACAGGATGAGCTGATGGCTGAAGGAGACCCAGCGCGCTTGCGGGACGAGCCGCATCAAGTCCTCCTCCACCTTTTCCGGCGTCTTCGCCTGACTGAGCTTCAGCCGATGGGTGATGCGAAAGACGTGGGTATCCACCACGGCTCCCACGGCGATTCCGTAGGCGGTTCCCAGCACGACGTTGGCGGTCTTGCGCGCGACTCCGGGCAGCGAGAGCAGCTCCTCCATGGTGCGCGGAGTCAAGCCGCCGAACTCGTTGACGATCCGGGTGGCGGCGCCAATGATGTTCTTCGCCTTGTTGCGGAAGAAGCCGGTGGAGTGGATCTCCTTCTCCAACTCGTCTTGCGGCAGGCCCACGTAATCCCGCGGCGTTGGCCATTTGCGAAACAGGCCGGGAGTGACCTTGTTGACACGCTCATCCGTGCACTGGGCGGAGAGAATCGTGGCGACAAGAAGCTGGAACGGGTTCTCATGCAGCAGCGCGCATTCGGGCTTGGGGAAGAGCGCGTCAAGCTCCACGAAGATCTTCTGCAAGCGCTCGGGCGAAGTGTACCATTTTGGATTTTCGATTTTCGATTTTGGATTTGCAGCTTTGGGGGATTTGGGAGTCGTCGATTTTCGATTTTGGATTTTCGATTTTGGATTCGTCTTACCCGCGATTTTAGAGGGTTTGGATTGGGTTGGCATGGCAAATCATTCTAACACTGAAGCACAGCCTTACCAATGATAGCCTGAAGCACAGCTTCATCACGGAGAGCCTGAAGCAAATTCTTTCCACAGAGAGCACAGAGGTCACAGAAAGAAGAATTGAGGCCAGGAGAAATCCCCAATCCCTAACCCCAAATCCCTAACACCGAGTCCCGAGCCCCCAGTCCCGAGTCCCGTTTCTCACCCTCCCAGCGTATCGAGCACTTCATCCAGTTCGCGATGGATGCAGGTGAACGTGGGAGTATCGCGCACAGTGTAGCTGGTGGCCTCGCTGTGGCGCAGTTCCATCACGAGGTCGACGAAGTGTTCCGGCTTGTCACTCTCGAACGCCACCACGAACTCCTGGTCATCGAGGCCGAACGAGTAAGTCGTGTTGAGGCGCACTGTGGGGTAGCGATGGCCAATCTCAATATGCTCGTCCATCATGCCCTGGCGAGCGTGTTTGGTGAGGCGATACCACGCCTTGCTCTTCACGAAGGGGTAGACGAAGAGGAAGCGGAACTGGCCGGGGATCAGCTTCAGCCTCGTGCCTTCCTGCCCCGCGTGAGTATGCCGGTCAACATAGATGGAGCGCTTGGTCATGGACAAGAACGAATAGGGAGTGGTGAGGTACTGGCCCAGGCCGGTCTTCAGCAGTTCCGCCATCATGTCCTGAAACTTCAGCAGGTCGAAGCCGATGCGCCAGAGCATGAAGTCGCAGTCGCCGCGCACGCCGATCATGGAATAGGCGAGGGTCATGACGTCGCTCTTGTCGTAGCGATTGACGACTTCGATGAACTGCTCCTTGCCGCGCTTGCGCTCTTCTTCAGGCAGGCGGCGCCAGGCGGGATCGACTTGGTAGAATCCGAAGTTCACAAACTGGCGGGGTTCATTGGTGGGAGCTGCTGCGTCCGGGCGTTTT
The DNA here is from genome assembly GCA_003165315.1 of Acidobacteriota bacterium. Lineage (GTDB taxonomy): Bacteria > Acidobacteriota > Terriglobia > UBA7540 > UBA7540 > Bog-366. The sequence goes on along the minus strand of PLSX01000260.1, from coordinate 1,861 downwards.
GCTGCGCCCGCTTCCGGGTGTTTATGGTCAGTCAAGTTGCGAACTCCTTCTGGTTTGTCGCTGCTCTCGAGCCCGAACCGCTGGAACTGAGGGCACGTCTCCAATCGGGCAGCACGGGTCAGGGAATCAGTTGTCAGCGTTAGCAGGGCTGTCTGCTGTGCCCTTACATAATGTCGAATATTCAGCAAACGCCAGCCCTGGCGAAATTCCAATATAGCATGAAAGGACGGCAGGTCGGCAGGCTAGGGCGCATAATTTAGGAATGAGTTACTAATGCGCCGCGAACTCCTTGCAATAATCGGTAAACAAGGGCTATACTTCATTTGGCGAACACATAGAGTGGGCGAAAGCCCACTTTTTTGTTAGGTTGCGGGTCGGATTTGCTTGGGCGCGGACTCGCCAGAGGACCAGAGTGTGCATTCGCCGCGCTTGATGATTGATCTGGAAACAATCCGGGAAATGGCGGAGCGAGTGTCGACGTCCGAGGGGCTGCACTTGGTGGACGTCGAGCTCAAAGGCGGAAACTCGAACCAGCTGTTGCGCGTGTTTATTGACAAGCCGGGCGGGGTTTCGCACGCCGATTGCGCACTGGTCAGCGAACAACTCAGCGCCATGCTGGATGTGGAAGACATCTTTCCCGGAAGGTATGTGCTGGAAGTTTCTTCCCCAGGGCTCGATCGCAAGCTGACACGGCCGAGCGATTACACATACTTCGTGGGTCGGCGCGCGCGGGTAGTTTTGAAAGAAGCCACGGGCGAGCAGAAGGTTCTGGAGGGCCGCCTGGCGGGATTTGAAAACGGCCGCGTTCGATTGGATCTGGGTGAGCACGGCCTGCAAGAATTGGATTTGAACAACATTCGCAAAGCCCAGTTGGTTGTTGAGCTGTAATTTTGGGTTATCTGACAATCGGGCCATCGAACCATTGAAAACCTTTCAATGGTCCATGGCGAGTTGTCAGTTGCCCGGGGAAACGGTGCACGGATATATAAGGATTGAGGCCACGGACGACGGATCAAGGACAGTTCTTAAATGCCCCGATGGTCCGATGACCGGATGAACCGATTCCTAAAGAGGGAAAGCTTGTGACCACGAGTCTTTTGTTTCAAACGATCGATCAGTTGAGCCGTGAAAAGGGTATCGACGCGCAAATCATCATCTCCGCCGTCGAAGATGCCATTCTGGTTGCGGCGCGGAAGTATTACAAGACTGCGGAAGACCTTCAGTCGCATTTCAATAAAGAGACCGGCGTAGTGGAAGTTCATGCCGTAAAGAAGGTTGTTGAAGACGTCCAGGATCCCGACCACGAGATCAGCTTGAAGGACGCGCACAAGTTTAATGCCGACGTGGAACTCGATGGCGAGGTGAGGATTCCCAAGCCCACGGATGTGCTGGGACGGATCGCCGCGCAGGCTGCCAAGCAGGTGATCTTTCAAAAGGTGCGGGAAGCTGAACGCGACACCGTTTACGCGGAATACAATCAGCGCGTGGGCGAACTGGTGAACTGCACGGTGAAGCGGCTCGAAGGGCCGGACGTGATCGTTGACTTGGGACGCACGGAAGCCCGCATGCCCCGCAAGGAGCAATCGCGCCTGGAGACCTACCAGATTGGCGATCGCATTCGCGCCGTGATCAAAGAAGTTGACCGGGCCGCGCGCGGGCCACAGGTGGTGGTTTCGCGGGCAGACGCCCTGCTGGTGCAAAAGCTGTTTGAAATGGAAGTTCCGGAAATTTACGACAGCACCGTCGTGATCAAGGCCATTGCCCGCGAGGCGGGAGAACGAACCAAAGTGGCGGTGTTCTCCAAGGATGCGGACGTTGACTGCGTGGGCGCGTGCGTGGGCATGAAAGGCATGCGCGTGCA
>PLSX01000257.1 GCA_003165315.1 Acidobacteriota bacterium | reverse complement strand
CTTCATCGTTTCCGAAACGGCTGGAGAGAAGACGGACCAGCGGCCTGGCGTGCAGCTTATAACTTTTGCCCCTTGCCTTTTGCCGTTTGACCTGATCTTGAACCGCGGTCAGGCTTGCCGTTCATCTTTGGGCCGGAAGACTTGGGTCAGGATGACCCCGGTGGAGACCAGCGCAATCCCAACCAGCATCAGACCATTGAGGAATTCGTGGAGGAAGAAGTGGGCGAACAGCGTTGCCACCAGGGGTTGAAGCGCGGAGAAAGCGTAGACGCGCGCCACGGCCATCAAACGAAGGGCTGTAAACATGCAATAGATCGCGAACACGCCCGACAGGACTCCGCTGACCAGCAGCTCTTCCAAGCCTCCCCACGCTGCCTTATGGAGAATCAGTCCGGGAGCAAAGACCAGAAGTCCCATGAGTCCCACCAGAACGCTGGTGAGAAACTGGAGGAAGATGGCCGTGGATTGGTGTGCGCCACGAAGTTGGCCGTCCCGCCAAAGCACTCCAGAAACCCCGTATGTCAATGCCGTGGTAAAAGCCAGGGGGATAGCCAGATACCAATGAGGTGAAATGGGCTGTCCGCGCAACTGTCCCAGAGAGAGGCCCAAGAGTCCGGCAAAAATAAACCCCACACCCAGCAGGGCGTGTCGATGAATCCGCTCATGGAGGAAAACCCAGGCAATCAATGTGCCCCAGATCACATAGGTTTCCTGCACGGGGATGGTGATGATCACTCCGCCCAGACGAATGGCAAAGTAGTAGAGGAAGAGTCCCAGGGTGGAAATAATTCCTGCGCCCACAAAGGCCATAATCGCGCGCCCGCCGATGTAGCGCGATGAACTCGGGCGCATCTGGTCAAAGGTTTTGTTCCGCCACACCAGAATGATGCCCATGAGCAAGCTGGGCAGACCACGCAGCACCGGACCCACAAGAGGGTCAGCGGATTGAACCCCAAGGCGGTCAAATATGCTGGCGGACGCATATCCCAGCACTGTACCGAGCGCCCAAGGCTCACCGCGACGACGACCGGCGGGGGCTGGACTCACTTCGTTTTTGGATGAGATATCTTCCATGAATACAATTTCAAAAAAGAAACGGTGCAATCAATGAATGAACAACAATTATATCTGCTGGGTGAGGCGTTTGGGCAAGCTTAATCGCGAGAGGTGCTGATGTGGCGTGGCTAGCTCGATCAGAACCGTTGGGACCAATCCCGGCTGTGTGCGCGTGCACGGACATGATGCCCGTGGCACAGACCTCGGGCATGGCCACTTGAGCATTCGGCCACAAGGTGCTAAATTTGATATGGAAGCAAAACCTTCGGGGCAGGGTGAGGATCTGCGGCTCGATGTAGCGCCCGCACATCCAATTCCCGATCGGCGGTACAGCCCGCGAGGGGGGAAAGAGCTGTGACGAGTGGCGTGTGACCTGTGACGAGCAGGCTTTATGGCTTGTCACCCTTCACTCACCCCATGCCACTGTTTTTCAACCCCCCAGGATCCGGTGAAACTCCGGGGCCGACGGTACAGTCCGGATGAAAGAAGGTTAGGCCGGTCTACGTTTACCGGACATTGCTGCCCTCGTCATGAGCGAAGGCGGCTGTCCATTATTACGTCCACCTGTTCCGGCCATCCCTCCTCCTGCCCCGCCTTGAGGCTATTTCTTTGGGACCCCTAATTGAACGAAAGTCTGTATTCAAGCCAGGAATCGTAATCGCAATGCTCTTGGGCGTGCTGATGATCTCTCTCGTCCCGTGCCGCATTGACGGCCAGAGCTGGAACAGCCATCTGGAGGGACAGATTACCGATCCAAGTGGCGCGGTGATACCACAGGCTGAAGTTACGTTGAAAAATAATGCCTCGGGTCAGGTTCGACACACAAAGTCCAACCCGCGGGGTTTCTATACATTTCCCTTAATGCCGGTGGGCGCTTACGATTTGACCGTCGCGGCTCCCGGATTTGCTACCCGCACGCTGCAAGGCATTGCGCTGCATGTGGGGCGTTCGGACCGGATCGATCTGACTTTAGAACTTCCCCGCGGGCAGGCTGCCGTCCAAGTGGACGACCGTCCACCGCTGATCCAGTCAGCATCTGCGGCAATTGGCGATGAGATCTCCAACCAGCGCGTGAATTCCCTTCCACTGAACGGCCGCCAGTTTTCTCAGCTTGCCTTACTGGCCGCCGGAGCGATTCCGCCCTACCCCAATGGCGCCACGCAGCAGTTCAACACTCCTGCAATGGGTTTGGGGTTTTCGGTGGATGGCCAACGTTCCGAGCGCAATAACTTCTCGCTCGACGGCATTACTTTGATGGAGCCATTTGCCTACAGCCTGACAGCAAGCCCTTCCACTGACGCCATTCGTGAATTCCGCGTGGTGGAGAATTCATACTCCGTTGACCAGGGCATCGTTTCTGGCGCTCAAGTGAACATCGTCAGCCGTTCAGGTTCCAATCGTTTTGGGGGGACTGCGTATGAATTCCTGCGCAACAGCGCACTTGATGCCAAAAATTATTTTGACGACCCCAGCCTTTCAATCCCACCCTTCAGGCAGAGTCAATTTGGGGCAAGCTTTGGTGGGCCCATCCGGCGTGACCGCACGTTCTTTTTTGCGCAGTATGAAGGATTCCGGATTCGTCAGAGCCTCACCAACGTCACTTTATTGCCTACGGCATCTGAGCGCGAAGGCGACTTTAGCGGAATTGATCCTGCCACCGGGCAGCCTTTTCCCGTGATTACCAATCCTTCCACGGGGCTGCCCTTCCAGGGAAATCAGGTTTCTCCCGCCGACATGGATGTGCTCTCCCTCGCGGTTCTCGCCCGCGTCCCGCTGCCCAACCAGGCGAACGCCGCCCCCGGGGCTGACGACAGCATTGATACGGGCATGCACAGCCTGACTGCCAATCAATTCACCACCAGGCTTGACCACCAGTTGAATTCCACGGAACAGCTCTTTGGACGATTGCTCTTCTCTCGCGATACGCAGACTATTCCATTTGTGCCTGATAGCTTTGCCAATAACCCCCCCGCGCCGCCGGGCTTTGGTGATGATGTGCGGGATTCCGGAGTCAATGTTGCTCTGGGTCTCACTTCCCTATTTCGCCCCACCCTGATCAACGATTTCCGCTTCGGATATTCGTTTTATGATGGAACCAAGCAGGGACAGAACATTCACAGTGGATTCCTTCAATCGCTCAACATTACACGCGCCGCTGGAACCACCAACGACGGCATTCCGGCTATCGATGTTCCCGGCTACGCAGACTTGGGCGATAGCGACATCTTTCAACCCGAGGATCGCAAGAACCACACTTTCCAGTTCACCGACAGCCTGGTGTGGGTCAAAGGGCGGCACACATTTCAGGTTGGGGGAGATTTGCGCCGGCTGCGGCTCTTCTATCTGGTGGAGGATTTTGGCCAGGGAATATTTCAATTCGATAATGGCGCTAGCTCGGTTTCCGGGACGGCTTACTCGGATTTTCTGCTGGGGCGCCCGTTCCTGTCCTACGCGCAGGCGGGAAATTCCGGCGGCAATAATCGCCTGGATTATATGGGAATCTACTTTACCGATGAATTTCATGTTACGCCACGCTTGAGCCTGACCTATGGTCTGCGGGAGGAGTTTTACACGCCTCCGTCGAACATCGACGGACGGGCCTCCATTCTCGATCCTTCTGATGCCGAACGTTTCATTGTGCTGAATAATCACGCGCAGGCAAATTCCCTTACTTCGAGCCCCTTCATCCAGCAGCTTAGTTCGCTCTACGGTTTGCAATTTGAAACATCCCAACAGGCTGGGCTGCCGACTTCGCTGATCAAGCCCGATTGGAACAATTGGGCGCCGCGCTTGGGCTTTGCCTATGACCTCACAGGAAGCGGAAAGGACGTGTTGAGGGGAGGCCTGGGCGTTTTCAACTCCCTCATGGAACTGGATTACACGGCGGAGACACGCTTGAGTGCACCGCTTACCGAATTCCTCTTGGGCCTTGATTTGTGCCGCTTTTATGGGCCTGGCGCCTGTGGACAGTCCTATGCCCCGCAGGTTCTCACCTACCAGCTTGGGTACGCGTTGGGCAATCAGGAACCCACCGCCATCTCCTCACCTCCCGGTATTCGCAACGGGTACGTTTATGAGTGGAGTCTTTCATACGAGCATGCTATTACCCACAATACGGTTCTCTCTCTGAGTTACACGGGGTCCGACGGGCACAAGCTCCCTCGTCGTGGTCTCCAAAACCAGGGCGTCCCGAACCTGCCCGGCCAGCGGCTGGGATATCACCCGCAATCCGGATCCAATCAGTACATCCGTGATACGGACGTTAACTCAAACTATAACGCGCTCGTCGCCCGCCTGGAGCGACGATTTTCCGGAGGGCTTTCCTTTGTCGCCGGGTACACGTACGGTAAATCGCTGGATACGGCGTCAGGACTGGATGGTACGGACCAGCCACAGGATAATTACAATATGCGTGCCGAATATGGGCTTTCCGATTTCGATATGCGACAGAGGGTTTCACTCTCGGGAGTTTGGCAGTTGCCCTTTGGGTCGAAGGAACGATGGGCACAAACAGGCATCTCGAGCCATCTTTTGGGGGGCTGGAAGTTTGCCAACATCATTGCGCTTCAGAGCGGGCAACCCCTTACGGCCATCCTGGCCACTGCCATGAGCGGCACACAATCGAATGGAACGGATCGTCCGGACATGGTCTCGAATCCCAACTTACCCGGCGGGCAACGCGACGCAAGCCATTGGTTTAAGACCTACGCTTTTGCCCCTCCGCCCATCTATTCTGACACGCAAGGGACCTATAGCATCCCCGGCAATGAAGGCCGCAACGTGGTCACTGGTCCGGGCCTTGGAAGTTGGGATTCCACTCTCGAGCGTCGTTTCCACCTCAGCGAGAATTTGAATTTGGATTTTCGCACCGACTTCTTCAACCTTACCAACCATCCGAATTTCAATCGTCCCGGCTTAATCGTTGGAACGTCGCAGTTTGGCGAGCTCAGCTCCGCCGACAATTCGCGGCAGATTCAATTTTCCATACGGTTGAGTTGGTGAACAAGTATTCACGCCGCAGTAGGGTGAAACCTTTTTTGTCCGCCAAGCGTCCAATTCAATGAAAGGCACGGATTAGCATAGGAGGCTAGTAACTGTATGAAAATGCAATGGAGAAGTGTGTTCATTGGACCCTTGGCGGCGATTCTTGTATCCACCTGTATAGGACTTGCGGCCGGAGGTTCTCACAATTCAACCGATCGCAAGGCCGATGTGACCTTCGCCACCTCGACGAAACTCAATAACGGTGACACCTTGCCGGCAGGAACCTATCGCATGGAGATTCCTGAAAACTCCCAGACTCCTGCCGTGACATTCTCAAAGGGGGGCAAAGTGATGGCTACTGTTGAAGCCAAAGTGGTTACTGGACAAAAGAAGAGTGAAAATACCGAGATTGAGAGCGTCAATCACGGAGACACGCAAGCATTGACCTCGATCCATCCGGCGGGGTGGGATGAAGAAGTTGTCTTTGCGTCGAATGGGCAGGACGCGACTCAATAATCACTGCGCTGATGTCTGCAAGTGCTTCAAGAGGGGGGCGGTCGAAAGGCCGCTCTCATTTTCCAACCGACCACTATAGTCCCCGGCATTTATCAAGACTCGGCCGGAAGGGAGGGATCGCGAACAACGTCCTCTTGCATGCAAGGCCTGCGATGGTCTGGGAGCGCGAATTGTGCCGTTAGGCGGATACCTGGAAACGTGCGAGCGCTGCCATGGAACAGGAGAAGAGATGCCTCAGCTCGCCACGATGGCTAATCCTCCAACGTGGATAGGTCGCCGGTTGGCAATCCCAGTTCCCATGCTTTCAGGACGCGGCGCATAATTTTTCCGCTGCGCGTCTTGGGAAGCTTTTCGCGGAATTCAATCTCGCGCGGTGCGGCATGCGCTGCCAATTTTTGCTTTACATACTTTTGGATCTCTTCTTTTAGCTCGTCGCTGGGTGTGTACCCATCGCGAAGTGAAATGAAGGCTTTGATGATATGTCCGCGCATAACGTCAGGCTTTCCAATCACGCCCGCCTCCGCCACGGCCGGGTGTTCCACCAGGCAACTTTCCACTTCAAATGGCCCCACGTTCTCGCCCGCAGTGATAATCAGATCGTCCACGCGCCCCTGGAACCAGAAATAACCATCGGGATCTTTATAAGCGCTGTCCCCGGTCACGTACCAGCCCGGAATGCGGAAATAAGACTCATAGCGCTCCGGCTGTTTCCAGATGGTCTTCATCATGCCGGGCCAGTCGGGCTTCACCACCAGGTTTCCCAGAGTATTGGGCGGCAATTCCTTGCCATCATCATCAACGATGGCGGCATAGACGCCAGGGATTGGCCGTCCCATGGAGCCCGGACGGATGGTCATGGAAGGATAATTCGAAACCAGGATATGACCTGTTTCAGTCATCCACCAATTGTCATGGATCCTGCGGCCGTAAGTCCGCCAGCCCCACCACACGACCTCAGCGTTCAGCGGTTCGCCCACACTTAGCACATGACGCAGGCTGGATAGATCGAATCGTTGCACCACCTCGTCGCCCGCCGCCATCAGCATGCGAAACGCCGTGGGTGCGCTATACCAAATGTTGACACCAAAGCGCTGGATGGTTTCGTACCAATCGGCGGCATTGAAGCGGCCGCCACGAATCAGGTTGGTGGCGCCATTGAGCCAAGGTGAAAATATGCCGTAAGAGGTCCCCGTGACCCAGCCGGGGTCCGCAGTGCACCAGAAGATATCGTCTTCACGAAAATCGTGCACCCAGCGGCCTGTCATCATATGTCCCAGCATCGCTTTTTGCACATGCAGGACGCCCTTGGGTTTTCCCGTGGAACCCGAGGTGTAGTGCATAATCAAAGGGTCATCCAGCGTCAACCATTCAATCTCCGTCTTATCAGAAGCCTTGCTCATCAAAGCTTCGTAGCTCTTCTGCCCTTCTCCCAACTCACTCGATGAGGCGCCCACGAGAATGATATGTTTCAAGGAAGGCAAGTCGTATTGCGGCACGCGCTCCACGAGGGCCGGCGAGGTTATCAGGGCCACGGCTTCCGCGTTGGCCATGCGATCACGCACGGCATCTTCCATGAAAGCTTCAAAGAGCGGGCTGGGGATGGCGCCGATTTTCAAGATGCCGAGAATGGCAATATAGAGCTCCGGCCGGCGGCCTAGAAACACAAAGACGCGGTCGCCCTTACTCACGCCCAATTTGCGCAGGACGTTGGCAAAGCGGTTCGATTGCAGCGACATGTCCTCAAAGGTAAAGCGCTCCGTGCGGTCTTTGTCGGTATAGATCAGGGCCAGTTTATTGCGGCGCCCGCGCGTAAGGTGACGGTCAATGGCCTCGTGCGCCATGTTGACCTTCCCTGTCTTCGACCAATCAAATTCGTCGTAGATATCCTCCCAGCGGAACGACTGATAAAGAGAGTCATAGTCCGTGAGTCGATAGGATTGCAAATCGGCTACGGGCTTCAGCACATTATTTACGTCGATCGGTGTCTTCGTGGACATTTCATGAACCTCGCATGATATGGACAGTTGGCGACTGACGATTCCTGATTGTCGTTGGAATTCGCTTCGACGGCCATTCAATCGGCAATCATCAATCGGCGTTTCTGTAGGCTTCGTCCAGCAATTCGATGACATGCAAAACCCGGCGTTGGTCGCCCGCCCGCTTCACGCCAGCGCGTAATTGTAACAGGCAACCCGGATTGGCGGTAAGAATCAGCTCCGCGCGGGTTTCATCGATACGGCGCATTTTATTTTCGAGCAATCGATCGGCCATCTCGTTGTGAATGACGTTGTAAACCCCCGCGCTGCCACAGCAGATTTCTGCTTCCTTCAGTTCAACCAATTCCAGTCCGGGAATTGCAGCCAAAAGTTTTCGCGGGGCAGTGCGGACTCGCTGTGCATGACCCAGATGACAAGGGTCCTGATAAGTCACGCGAACTTTCATCGTTCTCAGTTCAGTGTTGAATTCAATCCCCGCCAGGAACTCCGTGACATCGCGCAACTTGGCCACAAAGGCCTTTGCCGGCTCGTGGAATTCCTTGTCCTCCTCCTCGAAGAGGAGCGGATATTCTTTGAGGACGGAGCCACAACCGGCGGCATTGGAAATGACGGCGTCAAAGCAACCCGCAAGGAATCCTTCGATGTTGCGCTTGGCGAGGTCGCGCGCAATGCCACGAATGCCCGCATGCACGTGCAAAGCTCCGCAGCATCCCTGCTCACGCGGCACCACCACCTCACAACCGTTCTTGGTGAGGACCCGAATCGTGGCGTCATTCAACCGGGCAAAGGAGAGGTTGGCGATGCACCCCGCAAACAGCGCCACGCGGTAGCGCCGCTTCCCTTCTGCCGGAAACGTCTTGCCCATGCGTTCGTAAAAGAACGGGTCTTCCATGCGGGGCGCGAGTCGCGCCACTTGATCGAGTCTGCCCGGAAGCAACTTCAACACGCGCGAACCGAGAATCAATTTGTCCAATCCGGAACGCTGATACAGCCGCAAGAGCTTGCCCACGAATTTCAACCGTCCCGGATACGGCAGAATCTCGTAGTAGAATAATTTGCGGATCAAGGTGGTGAGGGGTGGGCGGTGATAGTACTTTTCGATTTGAGCGCGTGCGACCTCCACTAACTTCCCGTACTCCACGCCCGAAGGGCATGCGGTTTCACAGGCCCGGCAATCAAGGCAAAGGTCGATGTGCTCAACAAAATTCTTACCCATGGGCAAACGCCCATTTTCCACCTGGATCATCTGGTAGATGCGCCCACGAGGCGAATCCATTTCCAGTCCCAGTTCGCGGTAAGTTGGGCAGGCATTCAGGCACAGGCCGCAGTGAACGCAGCGGGAATAATCCACCCAGCGTGGTGCTTCACCCGCGCCGTAACCCGATGCCTTGCGCGCAGCGGTGGCTTCATTCTCTTTCCCGGTATTTACGTTTTTCGAAGGATCGATCAATCCATCACCTTAATCTAAATCCCGTCCACAAAGCGTCCCGGCGACAATACCGCCTGGGGATCCCACGCGGCCTTCATTTTGCGCATGGCATCAAGATCGTCGCCGCATGCTCCCCAAACATCCACATGGCCTTTCAGGTCGGTCCGGCAATGTTCGACCATCAGTGAACCCCCAAGGTCCTTCGCCGCCTGGCGCAAGCGGATTACCCAAGCCCCCATGCTGGTGCTTAGCGTCTCCTGCAAAGAGCACAGGTGGACAATGCCAACGCCTACCTGGGCGAAACTTGCCAGCGCTATCTTTTCTGCATCAGCCTCCTGCTGGGCGCGGCTTAAGAATTCCTCCACGGCCACCAACGGCAGGGCGACCTTTAAGACCGTCAGGTCACGGTATTTTGGCTGAAGCCATTGAGCCAGATTTGAAATGCGATCCCAGGCCTTCTCGGCTTCTTCCCGGCGTACCAGTGTGGCCCCTACCGGTGAAGAAAGTTGGCGGAGTTCGAGCATGCAGCGTTCGATGACACGATGCGATCCGCCCAACTCGATCCATAATTCGGCATCGGGACGCTCCCGGCCTGGGGTGGCGTCATCCAGAAGCCCTATGGCCGTTGCGTCGAGCAGCACCAGCCGCATCGGATCGAGGGGTGAGCGTAGAATGCTGCGGCGTAAATCCCGAGCAATGCCCAGGGTGCCAGTCCGCATGGTAAAGGTTGCGCGCTCGGGCGGCTTGGGAAAAAGCTTCAGGCTGGCCTCAACAATCACCCCCAGCGTCCCCATGGAACCGGTCAGGAGTTTTGCCAGGTCGTAGCCTGCGACGTTTTTCACCACACGCCCGCCCGTCTTCGCGATTTTTCCATCTGTTGTGGCAATTTTTAAACCGATTACCATGTCTCGTGGGCCGCCAAATCCCTGGCGCAAGGGCCCTGCAGCATTCGCCCCGATAATTCCCCCGATGCTCGACCCGGCGCCGCCCCGCGGATCGAGGGGCAGCCACAAACCACTCTGTCCCACAAGATCCTGAAACTCCTGCAACGTCATTCCCGCTTCGACGCCGATGGTCAGATCAGCCGGCTCATAATGGATGACCCGCTTCAAATCACGGAGAGAAACTGCGATGTCATACCGGGGTGGGCGCGCGCCCATCGAGACCTTTGTCCCAAATCCACGCGGGATCAGGGCCAATTGATGCCGGCTGGCGTAGTGGAGCACCGCAGCCACCTGTTCCGCCGTGGCCGGAAAAACGGCGAAGCTAGGGACCTTACCATCCACTGCCAGGGGAGCGCAGATGGCCGGGGCAGCCTGAACCTGGGGCTCGCCCACTAACGCTGCCAAATCCGCTCGCACAGTATCGACCGCCACGGTCACGCCGTGCCTCCCCCCATCAATCCTCCGCGCAGTTCCCCACACATTTTTCCAGTAGGAAGCAGCTTGCCGGGGTTCAGCCGTCCCTGAGGATTGAACAGGTTTTTGATTCGGCCCATCAATTCCAAATCCACTTCGGAAAATATCAGTGGCATCAGGTCGCTCTTCTCCAGGCCCACGCCGTGCTCGCCTGTTATTGAACCGCCCATTTCAACACAGCGCGTAATAATGTCTTTGGCCGCTTTGATGACCCGCGCGATCTGGTCACGATTGCGCTCGTCGTACATGATGAGAGGATGCAGGTTGCCGTCGCCCGCGTGAAAAATGTTACCAATGTGAAGGTCGTATTTCTTTTCCAGGCTGCCGATGAATTCCAGCATTTCCGGCAACCGCGTGCGTGGGATGACGCCGTCCTGGACGTAAAAATTGGGTGTAATGCGGCCGATCGCGCCGAATGCGCCCTTTCTGCCTTTCCACAACAGGTCGCGTTCTTCCGCTGATTTCGCCCGCCGCACATCGCGGGCCAGATTTTCCCGGCAGACCGCTTCAATCTCATCCGCGTGCTCTTCCACGGCTTCCTTCAGACCTTCAACTTCGATTAAGAGCACTGCGGCGCAATCCCTTGGATACCCGGCGTGCACGGCATCTTCTACGGCGCGCAGGCAAAAGCCGTCCATCATTTCCAATGCCGCCGGGGTAATGCCCTTCGCTGTGATTGCCGCGACTGTGCGCGTGGCTCCCACCACCTCATTGTATATGGCCAGAAGTGTCTTAACCGCCTCGGGCTTGCGTGACAATCGCACCGTGGCTTCTGTTACGATGCCAAGCGTACCTTCCGAACCTACAAAGACGCCGGAAAGATCATATCCCGGCGGGTCCCAATGGCTTGCTCCGGTATGAATCACCTCGCCATCGGGCAGAACCAGTTCCAGTCCTAAAACGTGGTTGGTGGTAACTCCATAGGCCAGCGTGTGCGGTCCGCCGGAGTTTTCCGCCACATTGCCCCCAATCGTGCAAGCCTTCTGGCTGGAGGGGTCAGGGGCGTAATAGTAACCGTCATCGGCAACCGCCATCGAAAGGTCAAGATTCACCACTCCCGGCTGGACGCGCGCCCGTTGGTTCTCCAAATCAATTTCCAAAATCTCCTTCATGCGGGAAAAACCCAGCAGGATGCCGCCTTCCGTTGCCACCGAGCCGCCACTTAATCCCGTTCCCGCCCCGCGGGCGACAAGGGGAAGACCGTGCCGCAGCGCCAGCCTGGCGATTTGCACGACGTGCTCAGTCTTGCGCGGAAACACGACGGCGTCGGGCTGCCGCATTGAGGAAAGTGCGTCGTACTCGTAGAGCATCAGATCTTCATCGCGCCACAGTACGCCGTCCTCGCCTACAATCCGGGCAAGTTCCTTGGCAAGAGCTTTGGATTTCATACCTTTATCCGACGGGGGGTCGGTCAAACACGCGGAGAAAAACGACGTATCCTGCAAATCATGGTCAACTTCGCCCCCACAACCCTCCCGCGAAGTATATCTCTGCCTCCGGCGAACGGTCAACGCACACCACTTGCAGAATCAAGACATTATAGCCCGGGAGCAAGGATGGAGTGATACGGGCTGCCTCATGGGACGACCTGCAAAGCCTTGCTTCATCGTAGGGAAAGATTTCAAATGCCGTTTACAAATAATTGGGAACTTCCATCGTGAGTCGTTCGTATAGCTGAGTGAGCGCGGAAACAGCGGAAATTACTAAAGCGTTGAGATCAATTGCAACCCGGCTCACCAAGAAGATTGTTCTGCGTCAAAGAAGGATATTGAAGAATCCGGACACCGTTCGAGCGTAAATCTCAAGATGCCAGGCGACTAAGGAATAACGTTCAAGCAGCAGGTGGGGGCCAGGGCAACTACCGCCTTTGAGGAGGATGGAAATGAAGCGGAAAACCACTTTCAGCATATCGATGATCGCCATCGTCTTGTTTTTCGTAGCTAGCGCCGTTGCCAAATCCAGGGATTCCAAGGACGTGCTCTTTCATTACGATGCCACGATTGCCGGTACGCATTTGACCAGCGGCAATTACAGTGTCAATTGGCAAACCCACAGCCCCGCAGCAACGGTCTCCTTCCTGCAGAAGGGCAAAGTGGTGGCAACAGCAGAAGGGACAGTTGTGGATCGTGGAAGCAAGTACCCGTCCAACGAAGTTGTTTACGGCGAAGCTGCCAATGGCGCACACGTGGTCCACGAAATCCGCTTCCGCGGGTCGAGCGAGGTAATTGTTTTCAACGAATAGGCAAGGATCAACTCAACCCGCTCGGCCCCTGTTGGTATATCAGCAATGATGTGCATCACAGCTCCGCATACACGCTATTTTGACTCAGGTCAAAATAGTTAGAACTAAGATAAATTGTTGACACCCAAGGTATCAAGGATACACATAAATTAACTTGACTTCGGTGGTCAGCTCAGGCAATATCACCCGTAAGGGCCAATGACAATTTGCGTGAGGAGAATCCTGATGAAATTGGGCAAATTCTTGTGTACCACCCTAGCCGTGATGGCGATCTTTGTTGCGGTCAGTGCCGCGTCAAAACCGAAGGATTCACGGAACGTTCTCCTTCATTACGACGCCACTGTCGCCGGTTCGCATCTTGCAAGTGGCGAGTATGACGTCCAATGGCAGACCCACAGTCCTGCGGCAACGGTCTCCTTTTCTCAAGGGAAAAAGGTTGTTGCGACCGTGGAAGGTAAAGTCGTTGACCGCGGAACAAAGTATCCCGCCAATCAGGTTGTCTACGGCGAGGCGGCCAACGGCGGGCATGATATCCAGGAAATCCGCTTCAAGGGATCGAGCGAAGTCATTGCTTTTGAATAAGGGTTGATGCCGGGCCGGGAGGCAACCCATCGCCCTGCCGGGGCGGAGCAAAGGTTTGCCCTGGCAGATTTGATTGTATATGTAACCGCTGCGGTGGCACTTTTTCCATGGGTCGGAGCGCTCCTATCAGGGTAAAATAGCCTTGCATGGTTCCGATCCCCCTTACCGATCACATTCGCCGTCGTACTTTTTGGGCATTCACTCTGCTGCTGATCGTGACGAACGTCTGGGCTTTCGTCATTGAACTTTCCCTTGGCAAACACCTGAACCGTTTTATCCTCCTTAACGGAGTGATTCCGGCTCGCTATTCCCCAATCGCTCATCTCCTTTCTCTGCCGCCACGGCTCACCATCGCACCGCTCTTCATTTCCATGTTCCTTCACGGCGGATGGCTGCACCTGCTGGGGAATATGCTCTTTCTCTTTGTCTTTGGGCGCAGCATTGAAGACCGCTTTGGCCACTTCCACTTTCTGCTGCTCTATCTGACTTCAGGAATAGCGGCGGCCGTGGTCCAGATTATTGTGAGTCAGGGTTCCCACGTCCCCACCATCGGCGCCAGCGGCGCTATTGCCGGCGTGTTGGGCGCATATTTCGTCTGCTACCCTGGAGCCCGTATCACTACCCTGATCCCTCTGTTCATCTTCTTTTGGAAGGTCCAACTCCCCGCCCTGGTACTGCTAGGGTATTGGTTCCTCATTCAGTTTATTGCGGGGTTTCAGATGCTTTCAATCCAGACGGCAACTGCCGGTGGAGTGGCATGGTGGGCGCACATTGGTGGATTTACTTGTGGTGCATTGATGGCTCTTATGATGCGGCCCCAGTATAGCGGGCCCATGGTTGAATCGCTTCCCTGAATTCGGGTTTCGGGAATCAACCCGCGACGAAACCCACCGGAGCCTTCTCTTCTCCCCGTTCTCGCTCCGTCAGATAAACACCCGCCAGAATCAGGCCGCCCCCGATTAACACCTTTGACGTCAACCGCTCGGAAAGAACCCAGATGCCAAGGCCGCTGGCGATGACCGGCTGCAAATAGTTGAAGGCGGCGGCGCGCGAAGCAACCAACTCCGTCATAACGTACGCAAAGATCATATAGGAAATTACAGTCCCGAATGTGACCAGGAACGCAAGTCCACTCCATGCCACAATCGAGATTGCGGCCCAGTTTGTAACCAGTACGGCGCGGCCGCAAAATGGCAGCATCATTATTCCGCCCAACCCAAAGGTGAGGGTGTTCAGCGTCAGCCCGTCAAAGTCACTGGCTACTTCCTTCATGAGGACCGTATAAACGGAAAAGACTAAAACACTCGCCAGCATAATAAGGTCGCCCAACCAGTGACTGCCGTTTCCCGATCCTGCCTTTTCCGCCGTCAGGACGCCCACCCCGGCAAAAGCAACCAGCATCCCCGCAACCTTCCCTGCTGTCAGCGTTTCCAGCTTAATCAGCACAGCAATGACTAACACCATCACCGGCCCCAACGCCACAATCAGTCCTGTGTGCGCAACCGTGGTGCGCGCCATTCCGCCAATAAAAGTCAGTTGATTTAAAGCAATGCCCGTCGCCGCCATGGCCGTCACGAAAATCCAGTCCCGCCGCGACAATCGCAGTCGGCGAAGCCGGCCGGTTGCCAGGAAACCGATGCCGAAAAGTATCGCCGCGCCCAGCACACGCAACTGCGCCAATGCCAAGGCGCCAAAGCCCCTCAAGGCTTCCTTACCGGCAATAATGTTGCTGGCCCAGCAGCAGATGACCGTGAACATCAGAAGGTGCATAAGGGCGTGGTTTTTATGCCCGGCAGGCTTTGCGGCGGCAATCGAGGCGGTGCTACTCAAACGACTCCTTCCGCACCGTCAGCTTTTCGATCCGTGCGAGATTGGGTGTGTACCCCAACCCCGCAGCTGGGGATACTCGAATGGTTCCCTGGGCGCTCACTGTGACTTCAGGCTCGATAATGTCTTCCGCCCAATACCGCTTGCTGGCAGAAACGTCGCCCGGCAAGGTGAATCCGGGCAGCGTGGACATGGCGATGTTGTGGGCGCGGCCGATTCCGGACTCCAGCATCCCGCCGCACCACACGGGGACGTTTCGGGCCCGGCAAACATCATGCACCTGCCTAGCCGCAGTGAATCCTCCCACACGCCCCAACTTGATGTTGATGATCTTGCCCGCGCCAATTTGCAGGGCTTTGCGCGCATCATCGGCGTTATGAATGGACTCATCCAGGCAGATCGGAGTGGAGATTTCACGCTGCAGCTTGGCGTGGTCCACCAGGTCATCCCAGCCCAGCGGCTGCTCAATCATCATCAGGTAGAAACGGTCCAACTCCTTCAAATGGGCGAGGTCGTCCAACGAATAGGCGCTGTTGGCATCGGCCATTAACGGGATGCGTGAAAACTTGGAGCGAATCGCATCCAGTACATCCAGATCCCAGCCCGGCTTGATTTTCACCTTGATGCGTTGATACCCTGCCGCGACCTCGCGGTCGATCTTCTCCAGCAGTTCTGGAATCGAGTTCTGAATTCCGATGGAGACGCCACAAGGAATCTCCTCCAGGGTACCGCCCAATAATTTTGCCAGCGGGATATTTTGTTTTTGCGCTTCAATGTCCCATAGCGCATTTTCCAGTGCCGCCTTGGCCATGTTGTGCCCGCGAATCGGGAGGAAGCATGCGGCAATGCCAGCGGGTGCCCCAAAATCCTTTCCGAGCGTCCAGGGAATCAGAAAGTCGCGCAAAATGTGCCATGCAGTTTCCGGGGTTTCGTAGCTGTAGAAGGGCGATTCGCCCGCTGTAACTTCACCCCATCCCGTCAATCCGTCAGCGTCAACCCGTACCAGGACGATGCGGCGCGTGGTGGTGCGCCCAAAGCTGGTCTCAAAAAAATGCACCAGCGGCATCTGTATTTGGCGAAGCTCGATGCGGTTAATTTTCATGGGCACCCATCTCAGCCCGCGGAGCGGGCGTTCTCATTCAGCCCCTTGCGCCAGCCATGAGAATAGAAGGAAGAGGAAACACTCAATTCCCCTCGCGGGTTTTGATCTCGCCCCAAACCGCTTCCATTTCATCCAGCGAGCATTCCTTCAAGGATTTCCCGCGCTGCAAGAGTTCCTGTTCCATCGCCTGAAAGCGCCGCTGGAATTTCTGATTGGCGCGGCGCAGACAAGTTTCCGCGTCGAAGTGAAGAAAGCGGGAAAGGTTGGCGACAGCGAAAAGCAGATCGCCCACCTCTTCTTCCACTCGTGCCGCTGGGCTGGGCGGTTCGGCAGCCAATTCCTGGCGCAACTCGTGAATTTCTTCTTCAATCTTTTCCAGCAGATCGCCCACCTTGGCCCACTCGAATCCCACGTCCGCCGCGCGGGTGCCCAACTCGTGAGCCACCATTGTGGAGGGCAGCGAGGGGAGAATGCCGTCCATCAGGGATTCCTTGGCCCGCTTGCCGGCCGCCGCCCGCTCCTTCTCCTTCACCACCATCCAGCTTTGCAGCGCTTCGCCCGCATTCCCTGCCCGCACTTCGCCGAACACATGCGGGTGCCGCCTGATCAGCTTGGCGTGCACGTGGTCCACCACATCTTCAACCGTAAATCGCCCCTCTTCTTCCGCCATGCGGGAATAGAACACGACAAGGAAGAGCAGATCACCCAGTTCATCCTCCAGCCCGCTAAAGTCCCGCCCGTTCACGGCGTCGACAACCTCATAAGCTTCTTCCAAAAGCAAGGCCTTCAGGGTGTCGTAGTCCTGAGCGCGGTCCCAGGGGCATCCTTCCGGACCTCGCAGGTGGACCGTCAACTCAATCAGTTTACGAAGATTTTCTCCAGCCAGGGCGGTTCTCGATTCTCCGGCTCATCGTGAGCGGCACAGATTGGGCCAAGGAGTAATCTATCAAGTCGCGCCGAGTGTTCGCAAGAGCGGGTCAGCCACAGGCGCTTTGTCAGCATGCTTTGCCTACGTGCTTGCTCCCTAGTGCCGAAAAGTCCTGCCTACAAAATCTCGATAGGCATCGTCCGTAGGAATGAATTTGGACGGGATAACTACGAACAACCCCTCGCGGGGGAGTTGGCGAAGGGCCTCGGGCAGGTATTCAAACCCCGTGCTAACCTGAAGAATCAGACGAGTCTTCTCCAATATCTCACGAAGCACCGGCACAAGATCTCGCAAGATTGGCCCAATGGTTTCGAGGGTTAACTCCAATCCGGCGATGCCGGGAATATTCACGACATCGGGATAGTGTTTGTACCCGCTCGAGTGGAGATGGAATAGCACATGGGCGCCCAGGTGCCGGACGATTTCTGCGTTGAATTGCATGAAGATTTCGCGGTAGATCGAGGGTGAGCACATGCCCAGGGCATCTTCTTGAAGCATGATGGTCTTTTCCGGCGCCCAGTAGCCGAAAATGTGTCCGTAGCCGCCTAGCTTGGGCCGCACCACGGAATAGTGAATGTCAATGGCCGACATCAGGGCCTGATTCACGCGGCGGGCTGCGTTTTCCACGGCGCGACGGTCATCCTGCAAGTCCAAAAAGAAATCCGTCATCCCCCGCATGGCAGCAAGCGCGTCCGAGGGCCCTCGCAGGATGGAGGGACTAATCCAGCAATCGGGAGCAGCCGATGATTGCAATCGCTCGGTTTCTCGCCGCATGCAATCGAACCATGCGTCAGAAGCGGGAATGGGAACATGAGCCAGGGCATCGAGCGTCTCCACAAAATGCCCGGGGGCCAGTGAGCCCTCGGAATAGCGTACGGGGCAGCCGCAAGCCGCCTCCAACCAGGGGATTCCCCTCCAGGGAGCCGAGAAGGCCATGTAATCGTCACACGTCACTGCCCGGTGGGAGAAGCTATACTCATACTCGGTGGCGACAAACTCTCCGCCCACATCCTCGGGACAGACCGTGGAACGCCTGAACTGCCGCCGAAGGAAATTGATCGGCAGGTAGAGGCCTTCGTCATAGATGCCCACCGGAGGACGGCCGGTGGTCTTCCGGTCCCAAAAACTGTCCTGGAATCGCTGAATACTCTCGATAATTTGGGCCAGGGATTTCATGTTTACTGAAGTCCTGATCAATAGCTCGGCACTTGAAACGGTGCTTCCGGCTTGCAAAGTCAATAATTCTAAGCTTCCTTCCAGCCTTCTGCGATGAATTTTAACACCGCCAGGAAGGGGTCGAATTTAACGCTGGACCGGCCTTGAGGTCGGCACAAATCTGCCGCCATCAAAAGAAAGGCGGAACTTTCAACTTTGCCAAGGAACAAAACTTACAAGCCTGAGAAACTCCAGCGACACTTTGTCTCTTGCCAACTCTAGCCCATTAAGATATACTTTTAGGGTAGGCTTTGGTCAAGCTGCCATGTCTTTGCGCAAACCCTTCACGTTAATCCCCGCCCGGATCGAAGCCAATCGGTGCAATCCTCGGAAATCCACCGCCCCGCCGGCGCCACGGGGCAAGATCCAGCCGCAGATGAATCGTCTGCACGATGGCGGCCGCTCACCCCTCTCTTGCGACCTTATGCGGACATTGTTGAAAGCTCGGCCCTGTGTTGCGAACAAAATGGCGCAACCAACTCTGACTCCCGAACAGACTGCCCACCCACTGATCGCGAACTTGAGGGATGTATTGCGCCTAGCCGAAGCCGGGAGCGTTCAGGAAACCCGACATTTGGCCCTTTTGCAAGGGGCCCGAAGCAAGAAGAAATCTTTTTTCGACGACCGAAGCCGGAATGTATATGAAAACAAACAAAATATTGACATAATGTCATGCTAATTGTCAGGCATTTATGTCGAACTGCAGGCAATATGGTGGCAAAAACAACACTTTCGAACACACTTGCAATCAAATTGTGGCTTCTGGGACCGTTTTGCAAGGGACTCTCGCCTTTATCCTCTTCCCTTTTGACTTGCTTTGTGTCCGCGCCGGTTTAAATGAGC
>PLSX01000011.1 GCA_003165315.1 Acidobacteriota bacterium | reverse complement strand
TCCGCAGGATCTCTTTCACTACCGAGCCTTACTCCAAAAACTGGGGTGCCAGGTGCGAGCGATTTCGTCCTTCGCTGAGGGAATGGAATGCCTTGGGCACGGGCCGTTTGACTTGATCCTTTTGGGCCAGGGGAGTGGCAGGTTCGAAGGGCAGGAACTGCTCNNCGGGAGCCTTGGATTATCTTGAGGGGCCTTTGGGCGCAGCGGAGATCACGGCTCTCCTGGAAACCTTTATACCGCGCCGAGACGGCGTGCGCGGGGCATCTGTAAACCGGGCCAAAGGCATAAGACGAAGCAAGAAAGCATCGGCAAAGCGACATCCAAGCAATGTGAGCCCGGAGGAGTGCACGGTATGAGACTACAGGGAAAAGTCGCAGCCGTAACCGGTGGCGGAACAGGCATTGGCAAGGGGGTTTCGCAGCGGCTTGCGCTTGAAGGGGCACGGTTGGCAATTGTGGGAGCGGACGTCCTCTCATCCGCATTTAATCAAAAGGGGGCGAAGAACGTGGGCGGGTTCACGGCAGCGAGGGAATTGGCCAAATCGCTGTCGGAGGGGGGGGTAAGCGTAATTGCCATCGAATGCGACGTCACTAAAAAGGGCCAGGTCGAGTCGATGATCAATGGAATCGTAGCTCATTTCGGTAGGATCGACTTGGTGGTGCATTGTGCTGGCGTCATAACTGCCAAAAAGGTGGTTGACCTCACGGAAGAGGACTGGGATTCGGTCATGACCACTAACGCCAAGGGAACGTTCCTTGTTGACCAGGCTGCCGCGGCTCAGATGATGAAGCAAGGCGGAGGTAAGATCATCAACTTCTCCTCGATTGCGGGAAAGACCGGATACGCTGGGATTGCGCACTATTCCGCGTCGAAGTTCGCAGTCATCGGCTTCACTGAAGCTCTGGCCAAGGAGCTTATACAGGACCACATTACCGTCAATGCAGTATGTCCCGGCATCGTGGGCACGCAGATGTGGAAGATGCTGGCTAGGGATTTTGCTCTGCCGGGAGAAAGTGACGAGCAGAGCTACCAGCGAAATGTAGGTGCGATGATTCCTCAAGGAGAACCCCAAACAGAGGAAGATATGGCGGAAGCTGTTATGTTCTTAGCCCTCTCCGACCACGTGACCGGCCAAGCAATCAGCGTCGATGGTGGCGCCTGCATGTAGTCTTACACTCTTGAACGTGCGATTGAAGGGCGGGAGTAATGGAACTCGTGATGCCGAAGGCCGCCAAGGTGAAGAAGGTCCGGGTCGAAGAAAAGCCGGCATAAGGTGCAGGTGCTCAAGGCGGCCCGTCGGTGCAAAGTAGCTAGTGGAACATGGTGTGTTTAAAGAAAAAAAGGAGAAAAGGCATGAAAAGTGACACGGAACTACAGAAAAATGTTCTCGACGAACTCAGGTGGGAGCCGGGTGTGAAGGCCACAGACGTTGGGGCCACGGTCAATGACGGCGTGGTGACGCTCGGGGGTACGGTGGATAGCTTTGCTGAAAAGTGGGCCGCCGAGAGGGCGGTAAAACGGTTGCCTGGCGTTAAAGCCCTGGCCATCGAGATCGAAGTCAAGCTTCCCGGCTCCAGCGAACGGACCGATGCGGACATCGCAAGGGCCGCAGAGAATGCTTTGGAGTGGAATGTCTCCGTACCCCATGATCGGATTAAGGTAACCGCGGAGAGAGGATTCCTTACTCTGGAAGGCGAAGTTGACTGGCAATTCCAAAGGTCGGCTGCCGAGGGGGCAGTCCACTACCTGGTGGGAGTAAAGGGAGTAACCAACGAAATCACCCTCAAGCCGATGGCGGCGCCCACCGAGATCAAGGAAAAGATTGAAGCCGCACTCAAGCGCAACGCGATTCTGGAAGCGCACCAGATTAAGGTGCAGGCGGAGGGGGGTAAGGTGACGCTGAGCGGTAGTGTCCGCTCTTGGGCGGAGCGGGACGAGGCAGAAAGTGCCGCGTGGGCAGCACCCGGGGCCACTGAAGTTAGGAACCTCATTACGGTCTCGTCCTGAGGCACGCCTGGCGAAGGTCTGACCCGTTGACAGAAGATCCTGCCGAAAAAGTGCGGTGTAACCAAGGGATTCGCGGGAAAGAAAGTTCATCGACTGCATTTCCGGATGAGTGGCGTGCTTGGCGCCGATACTCACTGTTTTCACTTTCGTTGCGTGAGATATCGCTCTACGAGGGGTACCGAGCCCGGTGCGTCGCCACGGGCTCCGCCGCAATACTGGTGCAGTGAATTTGCGAAAGCGGCATTCGCAGCAGGATTGATGAAAGGACAGAACCATGAGCTACCAAAGCGTCAACCCTTACGACGGCAAAATACTGAAAACGTTCGAGGAACTCACCGACCAACAACTGGACACGGCGATTGAAACCGCCGCGACATGCTTTGAGACCTGGCGGCACACGACCTTCGCCGAACGGGCGGTGGTGGTGGCAAAAGCCGCCACAATCATGCGGGCCCGGGTGGACGAATTTGCTCGCCCAGTGACGCTCGAAATGGGCAAGCTCATCGAACAGGCGCGCGGGGAAGTGGCGCTCAGCGCGGACATCATCGACTACTACGCCGATAACGCCCAGCGGTTCCTCGCTCCCCTGCGCCTCAAGCCCAGCTCGGGCAAAGCCGTGGTCCAAAGCTCGCCGCTCGGCGTGCTCTTTGGCGTCCAGCCCTGGAACTTTCCCTACTATCAGCTCGCGCGCTT
>PLSX01000259.1 GCA_003165315.1 Acidobacteriota bacterium | reverse complement strand
CCGGTTTATCCGGCGCACAGGAGAATGACTATGGCTGACGGCCAACGGTTTGTGATTTGGGTGGAATTTGACGTAAAACCGGAAGCGATCGAAAAGTTCCATGCGGCGGCGCTGGATGACTCCACGTGCTCGGTTCGGGATGAGGCAGGATGCCTCCAGTTCGATGTTCTAACGCCAACCGCGGGTGGCAACACGTTCGCCTTCTACGAAGTCTACAAGAGCAGGGACGCCTTCGCCGCCCACATGGAAATGCCGCATTTTAAGCGGTTCGGCTCCGTGGCGGATGAAACCGTCACCGATAAGCGCGTCAAAGAATTGTTCCGTCTGCAGGGAGCGGCAAAGTAGTTCTAGGAGTTTTGCAGGACATGGAGACAAAGACGCCCTTGCCCCCCTTGGGGGAGAGGGGTGGGGGTGAGGGGGTCTTTATCACTCAATTTTGGAGCAATCAGCAGAGCTAAATTACTTTATTGGTTCAGACCCCGGGGGTGAGTGATGAAACTGGCAACATACGAATACGACGGCGCGCAACGCATTGGCACCGTCGACACGGCAGCAGGGACCGTGACGGATCTTCAACTGGCGCATCACAAGTTGACGGGTGCGGACAGCCCATTTTTCGTAAACATGCTGGCCCTGATCGAGGGAGAAAAGCCGGCTTCGGAACTTGCGGCGAAGATCTCCTCCTCCGCGCCCGCGGAAGCGATAGTGCCGCTCGCAAGCGTGCGCCTGCTTGCTCCGATTCCCGTGCCGCATCAAATCCGTGATTTCTTTGCCTTTGAACAACACTTCAAGAACGTGAACGCCATGGCGGCGAAACTGTTTGGTTCAACGCCCGACATTCCGCCGGTCTGGTATGAATTCCCGTTGTACACAAAGTGCAACCGCTATTCGGTGGTGGGGACTGACCACGATGTGCAAAGGCCGCGCTACGCCAAGGTGCTGGATTACGAATTGGAACTTGCCTGCGTCCTGGGCAGACGCGGCGTGGATATTCCGCGCGAATCGGCATACGACTACATTTTCGGGTTCACCATATTCAATGATGTTTCGGCGCGCGATTTCCAGATGAAGGAACAGGTGGGCCAGCTCGGTCCG
This sequence comes from Acidobacteriota bacterium, assembly GCA_003165315.1. Classification (GTDB taxonomy): domain Bacteria; phylum Acidobacteriota; class Terriglobia; order UBA7540; family UBA7540; genus Bog-366. Next base: position 29,823 of record PLSX01000259.1, on the reverse strand, counting down.
GCCAAAGGCAAGGATTTTGACACGGGAAATGTGATGGGCCCGTGGATTGTGACGCTGGATGAAATTGGCGATCCGCACAACCTGACCATGGTGGCGCGCGTGGACGGCGTGGAGTGGAGCCGCGGCAATTCCGGCGGAATGTATCACCGCTTCGATGCCATTATCGCGCACCTTTCCATGAACCAGACGATTTATCCCGGCGAGATTATCGGTTCGGGCACGGCGGCCACGGGCAGCGGGCTTGAACAGGGCCGGTTCCCTCCCATGGGCTCCGTGGTGGAGCTTGAAATCGAAAAGATTGGAACCATCCGAAATCGGTTTGTTGCCTGAAGAACCGGAAGGAAGGGTCAAGATGAGTTCAGCCAAAGTTGTTGACGCGCACATCCATTTTTGGCGGCTTTCCAACGGCTATTACGACGCGCTCGAGCCACACATGACGATCCTGCTGAAGGATCATCTCCCGGCCGATCTCGAGCCGTGGCTGAAGGCAGCGGGGGTCGACAAGATCGTGGTGGTGGAAGCGGCCGAGACCGTGGATGAAACCCATTTTGTGCTGGGCCTGGCGGAAAAGTATCCCTTCATCGCCGGCGTGGTGGGCTGGGTAAACCTCGGATCCCCGGATGTCGCCAGCGTGCTGCGATCGCTCATGAAGAATCCGCTTTACAAGGGTGTACGGCCCTGTCATGACGACAACAAGACCATTCAGTGGATGAAGGATCCGGCCTACGATTCCGGCTTCAACGCCCTGGTTGAGCTGGGCCTATCCTTCGACGCGCTGATTCAGGACTTCAGGGAGCTCGATTGCGTCACCTCCGTGGCCGCGCGCTTCCCCAAACTGAGCATCATTCTGGACCACTGCGGAAAGCCCGACATTGCCAATAACATCTTCGCAAGCTGGGCAGCGGACATGGAACGCCTGGCCAAACACCCGAACGTGGTATGCAAATATTCCGGACTGCTGAACCAGGCAAAGGCCGGCTGGAGCGTCGAAGGCATTCGGCCGTATGCGGAGCATATTCTGAAATGCTTTGGCCCGGACCGTATGTTGTGGGGCAGCGATTGGCCGCCCGCCCGCCTGACAGCTGAATACAACGTGGCGTGGGATGTCTGCCACCAGTACGTTGCCCACTTGCCGGCGGCTGATCAGGAAAAGATCTTCGGGGGGAACGCGACACGAATTTATCGTCTGCACGATGGGCCCGCAGCGCCCAGGTGAGCGATGGAGTTGAGTTGGTTCTACGGGGCTGATCCACACAGAATCGAATTGAACAGCGAGGACCGATGCCAAGTGCTTTCCTTGGGGGCGTGGTTGTGGCAATTCTGGCCGGTTTTGCCAATGGTGCTTTTGCCTTGCCATTGCGATATGCGAGACGGTGGGAATGGGAAAACACGTGGCTGGTTTTTTCCTGTTTCTCCCTGATTTTTCTGCCCTGGGTGGCTGCGTTCATCTTTGTCCCGCACCTGACTTCCCTCCTTCACGATGCCCCTCTCACATTCTTTTTGCCCGGCGTGATCGCAGGCCTATTCTGGGGCCTGTCCTTCGTGCTTTACGGAATCGGGCTCGACATGGTGGGCATTGCCGTGGGTAACGCCGTCGTCGCAAGCATGTCAACCATTGCCGGCACGCTCGGCCCGTTGATTGTGTATGCTCCGGACAAACTCCTGACCACCACAAGCCTCGTTCTGATTGCGGCCATCAGCCTGATCGTTTTCGGAATCTATACCTACAGCAAGGCCGGAACGCGAAAAGAGAAAGAGACGGCGGGACAGGAAGCATCGACCACGAGAACGAAAGGAAGCTTCAAGGCGGGGCTGACGATCTGCCTGATCACCGGCCCACTGGGAACCGTCTTCATTTACGGCATCGGCTCGAGCCGCGGCTTGGTAAATGCCTCGGCGGCGGCGGGGGCCAGCCCGATTTTCGTGGGCTGCGTTCCCATGGCGGTGACGTTCAGCGTCGGTTTTATCGCCAATCTACTCTATTGCGGCTACAAATTGCGCCAAAATGGCACGTTCGATCGGTTCGCCACCAGCGGCAGTTTCGTTCGCAATAGCGCCCTGGCCTTCTCCATGGCCGTCATGTGGTTCGCTGGACTTCTGATGTACGGCGCCTCGGCCGTAAAGATGGGCCGCCTCGGCCCCTCCATCGGCTTTGGCCTCTTCGTTAGCGGAACGGTCTTGTTCGCAAACTTCCTTGGATGGCGCGCAGGCGAGTGGAAGGGTGCGAGTCCGAGTGTTGTGCGGGACTTCTTGAAGGGTATGACGCTGGTTGTGATTGCCATTTTCGTAATCGCGTTTGGGGTTCATTAACACAATTCAAGAGAAGGGCGAAGTTTGACGTAGAGGCGGCTTTACGCCGCCATGCGGATTTGACCATTGCGGCTTTAGGCCGCCACCCTATCAAACAGCGCCCACTCATGTTCCAGATTGCCAACAGAATTTAGAACACGGAGGAAATGATGATGCGACTCAAAGATCGCGTTGCAATTGTGACCGGGGCTGGTTCTGGAATTGGCGAAGCGACGGCAGTGCTCTTCGCTGAAGAGGGCGCAAAAGTGGTCGTGGCGGATATCGACGAAGCCGGCGGCAAAAACACCGTTGCCATGATTGAGAAGAATGGGGGAGAAGCCCTGTTCGTCCTGGCCGACATCTCCAAGGACGCGGACGCCCGCCGCATCGCAGACGAAGCCGCCAACACCTATGGCCGCGTCGATGTGCTGGTCAACAATGCGGCGGCATTTGTGCTGAAAGGCTTCAGCGTCACGGTGGAGGAATTCCAACATTCCCTCGGCGTGAACGTTATCGGCACGACGCTGGTCACCAGGTACGCCACGGAATACATGAAGAAGACGGGCGGCGGCGCGGTTGTCCATATGGGCTCCATTGCCAGCTTCATCGCCCAACCGGATTTCTTCGTTTACAGCGCCACCAAAGCGGCGTTGGTGCAGATGACCCGCAATATGGCGCTGGATCTTGCTCCGTTTAATATCCGCGTCAACTGTATCTGCCCGGGAACCATCATCACGCCCTCCTCGCTTCGGCACATCACCAAGGTCGGCCTGACTCTTGAGCAGTTCAGCAAGCAGGAAGGGGCCAAGTGCATTCTGAATCGAGTGGCGAACCCGCGCGAGGTTGCCTACCCAATCCTCTTCCTGGTAACGGAAGAGTCGTCGTACATCACGGGAACTTACTTGATGGTGGACGGCGGATTCACATCGATGTAAACGAGTCGTGGGAACTACCTGCGCACAGCGCGGAAGATTTCCGTTTAGGAGCGATCCATGAAAAGAGTTGCATTCATTCTGAAGGTGAAACAGGACAAGATCGAAGAGTACAAAGAACACCATCGCAATGTCTGGCCGGAGGTGAATGAAGCCCTGAAGCGGAACGGGTGGCATAATTACACGCTGTTTATGCGCCCGGATGGCATGCTGTTTGGATACTTTGAAGCGCCGGTGAGTTTTGAGGCGTGTCTCGAAGGCATGGCGAAGGAACCGGCCAGCTTGAAGTGGCAGGAGTTCATGAAGCCCTACTTTGAAGCCCTAGATGGCAAGCGCCCAGACCAGAGCATGTTGGAACTTAAAGAGATTATCCACCACGAGTAGGTTGCACCGGCCATGAGGTAAAGCCCTCGCCCTCCTTGGGGGAGAGGGTGGCGCGAAGNNGCGCGAAGCGCCGGGTGAGGGGGTCTTTGTCACTAAATTCTGCAAGACTCTATAATGCGGTACTGCTCATGGGGGGCGGCCAATAACAGGTCATTTCATGAACAAAGTTTTCTCCAACGCCGATGAGGCGATTCACGACATTCCAAGTGATTCGACGCTGATGGTGGGCGGATTTGGGATGTGCGGAGTTCCGGTTGACCTCATCGAAGCCCTGAAGCGTAAGGGCGTGGCGGGCCTTACCGTGATCAGCAACAATGCTGGAACGGACGGTTTCGGCCTTGGACTTCTGCTTGAAACCCGGCAGATCAAGAAAATGATGGGCTCCTATGTTGGCGAAAACCGGCTATTTGAGTCGCTGGTGCTGAGTGGGCAATTAGATCTCGAATTGATACCGCAAGGAACGCTGGCAGAACGCATTCGGGCTGGCGGCGCGGGCATTCCCGCCTTCTACACGCCTGCCGGAGTCGGCACCGTAGTGGCAGAGGGCAAGGAATGCCGCGAGTTCAATCGGAAAAAGTACCTGCTGGAGCGCGGCATTACGGCGGATTTCGCCCTGGTCAAGGCGTGGAAAGGCGATCGCGCCGGGAACCTGATCTACCGGAAAACCGCTCGAAACTTCAATCCCATGATGGCCACGGCGGCGAAGATCACCATCGCTGAGGTGGAGGAACTGGTGGAACCGGGCGAACTTGATCCCAACTCTGTGGTGACCCCCGGAATCTATGTGAAGCGGATGATCAAGTGCACCCCCTACGCCAAGGGAATTGAAAGACGCACGGTGAGGAGGCGCGGCAATGGATAAGCGCGACATCATTGTGCGCCGCGCAGCACTGGAGCTGCGCGATGGCTACTATGTAAATCTGGGAATCGGCATGCCCACGCTGGTGGCAAACTGTGTCCCTCCGGGAATGGACGTGGTGTTGCAATCCGAAAACGGCATGTTGGGAATTGGACCCTACCCTTTTGAGGGCGACGAGGATCCGGATCTGATCAATGCCGGCAAGGAGACCATTTCGGAAACGCCGGGCACTGCCTACTTCTCCAGTTCCGATTCCTTTGGCATGATTCGCGGCGGGCACATCGACCTGGCCGTCTTAGGCGCCATGGAAGTGGACGAGAAAGGCAACCTGGCCAACTGGATGATCCCCGGAAAAATGGTGAAAGGGATGGGCGGCGCGATGGATCTGGTGGCAAGCGCCAACCGCGTCGTGATTGCCATGGAGCACACCACCAAGGACGGGCGGCCCAAGATCCTGAAGCGCTGCACGCTGCCCTTGACTGGCGAGGGGGTGGTACACAGAATCATCACCGACTTGGCTGTGATCGATGTCACCCCGCAAGGCCTGGTTCTAAAGGAGTTGACGGCCGGCACCACGTTTGAGGCGGTTCAAAACGCAACGGAACCCACTTTGATCCTCAGCCCGGATTTGAAAACTCTTGGTAGTGCTGGATTTTGAATGCTCTTCCCTGCCCCGGATTGTCACCACCTAATTGGAGTGCCGTGGGAGCCGGCACCTCAATCGGCGATTTCAAAAGCCTCAGTTGCCACTCGAAGATCGAGGGTGAAATCCAATCCTCGCAGGGACAGGCTGAATACGCTCACCATCCGAATCGCGCCGGTCCTCTGCGCAAAAATCCTTTTCCTTCTCAGGAAACCGTAGTAATTTCTCTATGCGTTCTTCTGTTCCTCCGCCGATTGTGGGTAACCAACTTCAATCTAACGGATTAGAACTGAGCATTGCGCCGAAATTTGCGTAATCGGGAATAAGGCCGTGGTTGCTCGCGCGGCGGCCGGCAGGGGCAGGAAAGTAAAAAGGAGATTCAGTAATGGAGATCATCACCGGAATCGCTTGGCACATGGTGGGGGCGGCGTCGGCGGCATCGTTTTACGCACCCATTAGCAAGGTGAAGAAATGGACCTGGGAAGCAACATGGGCAGTGGCCGGCATTTTCTCCTGGGTCCTGCTGCCGATCTGTGTCAGCGCGATTCTGCTACCCCATTTTCTGGCATTCTACGGATCGTTGGACCCGGGGGTGGTTCTCAGGACTTTTCTTTTTGGCGCAATGTGGGGGATCGGCAACGTGAGCTACGGCCTCACCATGCGATATCTCGGCATGTCGTTGGGAATCGGAGTTGCCATCGGCGTCACTCTTGTTGTTGGAACGCTGATCCCGCCAATCGTGCACGGTCAGGCCCTTGAACTTATACACACTCGGGGTGGGCTGCTTACGATGTTGGGAATTGTTGTGGCGCTTTGCGGGGTTGTCATCGTATCCATAGCCGGACATCGCAAAGAAATTGCGTTAGGGGCGGAAACCCGAGAATTTGACGTAAAGAAGGGGCTGCTGCTTGCTGTCATGTGCGGGATCTTCTCTTCCGGAATGTCCTTCGGCATCGATTCGGCAAAGCCCATTCAAGCCGCAGCGCTACTTGTGGGAATCAAGCCGCTCTATACCGCGCTGCCCAGCTACGTCATCATCATGGGCGGAGGCGGCCTGATGAATTTCGCTTACTGCTTCAGCCGGCTCATCTTCAAGAAAGACCTCTCGGTGAGGGCGGACCTGGCTCTGCCCGGTGGCGCTCTGCTCAAGAATGGGGCGCTGGCTGCCTCGGGCGGCATTTTGTGGTATCTCCAATTTTTCTTCTACGCGTGGGGCGCCGCCAGCATCCCGGTTCGGTACGCCTACGTCAACTGGATGCTCCATATGAGCGGCTACGTTCTGTTTGGCGGGATCGTGGGACTGGCGTTGGGCGAATGGGCAGGAGTGGGCTCCAAACCGATCCGCCTGCTCTGGGGCGGCATCCTGGTAATCATCGCGGCGGCCAACATTGTCGGCCTCGGCATGGCTTCCTAGAAACCGACAAAATATCGATCTTTGCCAGTCATTTGGTCGCATTTTCCAATTCTTGATAAGCCCGGAGGATAAGCGCGGACTCGGCGTCGAGGACCTTTCCAACTTCCACCAGCGCTGCGTCAGCCTCCTTCCATTTTTTTTGCTCCATCGCTTCGCGGACGGCGGGAAGGGTCTTGACATCGTACCCCGTATAGAACCCCGGCGCATAAATCTGATGCTGGAACCAGGGGCGGCCCGGAAGGCCCTCAGGTCGGGTCAATCGGCGTTCGCTTTCAATCAAAGTCTGGTTCACCTGCTGAAGAGAGGCTCGGGCCAATCCCACGCCACCATTTCCTTCCGCTTTCGCCAGGGCTTTCTGGTACTGTGTGGCGCTGCGGGTAAGCGCATCCAAGGCATTATCGAGCGGGGCAAAATTCAGATAGGGCGGCGGGTCCTCACGTTCAGGAGGAACATGCGTCTCCTTGGGGTCGACGGCAGCGGTGAATACTCCTTCATCTAATTCTATGTTGCGTTCACGCGCAGTCTCCTGCTTGTCTTTGAGCAACTTCTTCAACTGCTCGTCATAGGTGTGGATGGTGTCGGCGAAGTCGGTAAATTCGAAGGGAAGCAGGTCCGCGTCAGCAAGGCGCAGCACGGCCGTGCCAGCGGTCTGTGCCAAGGCCCGGCCATAGCTAAAGTCGGGATCGCCGAAATGGGTGTACCAATAAAAATCATCGTAAATTGAGTGGTAGATCCCTCCGCCGTCTTCGCCCTCGAAGCCAAGGTTCAATGAAGCCACACCCAGATGATCGACAAAGACCGTGTAGTCCGACCCTGATCCGAGTGCGCTCAAGCGCATGTCAGGGCGCGTGCGCGCCTCCTGGCGTTCCTCCGGCGTGGCGTTGGCAATAAGCCGAAGCTGAGAGCGCTTCCACACGGAAAGTTTAGTCTCCGGGTCTTCGATGTCGCGCTCCACGCCATTCATGAACTTTTCCAGCGTGTGCGAACCGCCGGCAGAGAGGTAGCCGCGGCCATTGGCATCGGTATTAATGTAAACCGCCGCGTGCCGGCGAAGTTCGTCGGCATGCTCCTCACCCCATTCCGTGGAGCCCAGCAATCCTTCCTCTTCACCATCCCACACGCAATAGACAATGGTGCGACGCGGCTTCCAGCCTTGTTTAAGAAGTTCGCCCATCGAGCGTGCTTCTTCCATTTCGTCTACGAGCGCAGAGACGGGATCTTCAGCGCCATTCACCCAAGCATCCTCGTGGTTGCCACGCAGAATCCACTGCTCGGGGGAATCAGCGCCGGGAATTTTTGCGATAACATCATGGAGAGTCTTGGTGTCCCAGTTGGATTTCACCTTCAGGTGCACCTGGGCGGGGCCTGGCCCGATGTGATAGGTGAGGGCCAGCGAGCCACGCCAGCCTTCCGGCGCCACAGGTCCGCGCAAGGCTGCCAGCAACGGCTGCGCATCGCCATAGGAAATAGGCAGAACGGGAATCTTAGTGAGTGTCTTAGCTTCCGCCAGCGGCAGGCGCTTGGCATCCTGGGTGGCGCCAACGCCGGGAGTGAGAGGATCACCGGGGTAAAGCACCATATCCATAACGCTGCCCCTCTGCACGCCCTCCATCGGGCGCCAGGGACCGGTGGGGAAAACGTCGCCGCGAAAATAGCCGTCTTCATGCGGATCGGAATAGATGATGCAACCCACGGCGCCGCGCTCCGCCGCCACCTTGGGTTTGATGCCCCGCCATGACATGCCATAGCGGGCAATCACGATCGCACCCTTGACAGATATTCCCAAGCGGTCCAACTGTTCGTAGTCTTCCGGAATGCCATAATTGACATAAACCAGCGATGCGGTGACATCGCCATCAATCGAATAGGCATTGTAGGAAGGCAGTTGTTCAGCATGCTGGTCCGAAGTGGGATCGTCCTTCACGGTGGGTTCTTCCAGAGTGGCCTTAAAGTGCGTGGGCGAAACCAGTTCCACAGCACGCTCTTTAGGTGTAGGGAAGAGCACGTCAAAGTCCTCGATGTGGGCGTCCCAACCCCACTCGCGAAATTGCGAGAGAATCCACTCCGCGTTCAAGCGGTCGTATTCCGTGCCGACATGGTGGGGGCGAGCGGAGATTCGCTGCATGTAGATGCGCATATTGGCAGGGCTGGGAAGTGCGCGGAATTTGCCTTCCCAATCGCGTTCCACGCGTGCGGAGTCCGGGGAAAAGCCATCGACCGGAGCGGAAGAATCTCCCGTTCCGCCTCCCGCCGCCGGCATAAGGTCCGCCCCCTGGGCCATCCACACTATCACCATCAGGCACGCGCCAACGCTCAGGATGAAACGCCGCATCAAGAACCTCCCATCAAGGTATAACGGAAGTATATCCCACTGAGGCTACCCGGTAAAAATTATGGAGAGGGCAGATGTACTCTAATGGCGGATGGCACGCGAAAATGTGGTAGTCTCGTAAGAGATTCACCCGCGGCGCGAAGCTCGGAATTGCACGTCAAAGTGCGGAGGGATGGGTGAGCGGTTGAAACCGGCGGTCTTGAAAACCGTTAGCCCCGAAAGGGGCTCGGGGGTTCGAATCCCTCTCCCTCCGCCATAGTCATCACGCAGATCTCAAAGGGCAAAATAAACAGAAAGGCGTGCCTGAAAAGTCCTATAATTTGACCAGATTCAGGTGGGAGGTCGGTTATGAAATGCAAGGCCCTGCGTGGGGGATTCCCCTTAATAGCTCTCAGTATCTTAACTCTCCCAACCATTTTGCTTTCACAAGATGGTCTTTCCCACGTGCGCGTGGTGCGCCTGAGTTACGTGAGTGGCACTGTGGCAGTGAAGCGCCCTGGCTCCACGGAATGGGCAAAGGCCATGGTGAACACGCCCCTCCAGGAAGGATTCGAGATCTCCACTGCCGCCAATAGTTATGCCGAGGTGGAGTTTGAAAACGGCTCCACGGCGCGGTTGGGCGAGTTCTCCAAGGTGGGCTTTGGCCAACTGGCGATAGACGCAGATGGCAATAAACTGAATCGCCTCGCATTTGAACAAGGGTATGCGACCTTCCATCTGCTGCCTGAGCACCACGATGTTTACAGTGTGAAAGTGGCGGAAACTACACTGACACCCAACGGCAAGAGTGAATTTCGTGCGGATCTCGGGCAAGGCAAGGCCCGTGTGGAAGTGTTCTCCGGCTCCATTCAAGTGGCAGAAGCCTCCAAGACGGTAAAGCTGGGCAAGGACAAAGTTCTTGAATTCGACCCGGGTGCCACAGAAGTCGCATTGAACACCACGACGGGAATCGTCAAAGATTCGTGGGACAAGTGGACATCCAGCCGCGATACCCAATCACAGCTTGCCCTGGTTGATCAGGCTGTCCCGGCGCGCGGCTCGATTTATGGGTGGAGCGATCTCGACGCCTATGGCGAGTGGGGATACTTCCCCGGCTTTGGTTATGGCTGGTCGCCCTTTGCGTCCATGGGCTGGTCTCCTTACAGCATGGGAATGTGGAGCTGGTACCCGGGCATGGGTTACACCTGGATTTCCGGTGAGCCCTGGGGCTGGATGCCTTATCACTTCGGCAACTGGAATTTTTCCAATGGCTTCGGCTGGTTTTGGATGCCCACCGGTTCAATGACGTTTTCGCCTGCGTTGGTCAGTTGGTTTTCCGGGCCCGGATGGATTGGCTGGGCGCCCAAAGGCGCACTAGGGGTGATGGGACAAAACATTGTAACCACCGCACCGGGTACAACGATTCAGAACGGTCTGCTAATTGGGCCTGCGAATGTAAGTCATGTGCCAACTACAGCGGGGACAGCGATTCCTCGTCTGCCCTTTGAACCCGGCGCTGGCGCAATGCTTCCGGGAACCAAACTCTCGACGGTGACGGGAACAGAAATCACAACACGTACCATCAGTGCGCACAATATGGCGCCGTCTTCAATCTTGATGGGCGGCGATCCCTCCACAGAGAGTTCCCTGCAAGGAAGACACTCTTCCAACCAACCGCTACGCGCGCGCCTGGGAACAACTCTGGGCGGGCAATATAGCATCGGCGGTTCCGTGGGAGAGTTTCGTGGCGAAGCCATCACCGCTACGCACGGCCCCAATGAAATCAACAGGACGCATGGCCCTGATTTCTCCCGTAATGCACCATCCTCCGGACCAACCTTCTTACCCCACGGGCAGCAATCCTCGAATCCCCCCGAAGTTGGAGGGAACCAAGGAGCGCCGAATGGCGGTGGTGGAATCAGCAGTCCCGGGGGCACAGTAAGCACCATGGGCGCTTCGGGCGTTGGGCATTCCGTTGGCCCGAGCGGCGGCCATCACTGATCCGCTGCGCACGGTCAATGGCAACAATGCCCGTCTTGGGCAGCGACTCAATCCTACCAATTGGTAATCGACCCGTCCGGCCGATGCAGCATGGGGATGGGCCGCTTTGCTTCGGTAATCTCCGCCACCATCTTCAAAGGTTTCGTATCAAGTGTCACACCCAGACCGGGACGCCGGTTCGGCCAAAGCTTGCCGTTGCGGAAGTCGTAGCATTCGGGCAGGTAAGCATATTCGTGGTGGCCTTCGCCCGTCATCTCCAACAATACCGGTCCGGAAAAAACTGAGCAAGCATGTACCAAAGCAGCTTCTGAAACAGGCCCGGTGAAGTGCGGGATCAATCCCACGTAATGGGTCTCACACAAGGCCTGAATCTTCATGTACTCAGTGATGCCGCCCACGTTGGGAATGGTCACTCGCGCATAGTCTATAAGTTGTTGTTCGATCAGCTCATTCACATCCCATTTGCTGGCAAACTGCTCTCCCACGGCAATGGGGACCTTCACGTGCTGGCGCAGTTCGCGATAGACACCGGGGTTTTCGGACCGCACCAGGTCCTCCGCAAAATAAGGTTCAAGCGGCTCTATCAGCGTACTCAGCCGAACAGCATCCGGAAAGTCCAGGCGGGTATGGTAATCAAGCGCCCAATCCCCGTCCTTGCCCACGCCCTCGCGAATCTCCACACAATCTTCAAAGGTCTTATCCACCATCTGGTGTGAGTTGAAGGGCTGTCCGGGCAACGGATCGGCGGTGGCGTGGCGATAGGCGCGAAAACCCGCTTCAATGCAGGCGCGTGCACTTTCCTTCAAACTCCCTTTGAAGGGATATGCGGTGGCATAACATTCCACATGGTCGCGCGCTGTGCCACCCAGCAAATCGCTGACGGGGACGCCCAGAGCCTTGCCCTTGATATCCCAAAGGGCCAGATCGAGCGCGCCCAAGGCGTCCAGCTTCTCGCGTCCGGCTGGATAAAAGTAACCGCGGAACATCATCTGCCAAAGGTGATCGATGCGCGATGGATCCTCACCAATCAGCATGGCGGCACATTGCTCAATCGTATCCTTGCTGCCACCTTCCCCAATGCCCGTAATCCCTTGATCGGTTTCAATGGTGACAACGTGGAAACTCTGGTTGAACGTTGCGATTGAATTGGTATTCAGGTAGAAGCGGACGCGTGTGATTTTCAGCGGTGGAGCATTGGCAGCAGAGGACATCGTGGCTTTCGCCACCGGGGTGTGGCCCGCCAGACCAGTGGCGCCTCCCATGCCTGCCAGTTGCAAAAAGGATCGACGCCTCATAGGCCCTCCTGTAGAGTATAGAAGTCCCCGACTCATTCCCTGTATCGTTCCCCTACCGGAGCGGCACTGGCAGGGTATCGTGATAATTCGGATAGGCCGGTTTGGGGTATGTGGGTAACGGATTCTTCTTAAGTTCCTCAAGGACCACTTCCACGGCTCGCTCCAGTTGCGGGTCATGCCCTTCGCNNCAATGTCGGGCGCGATGCCGTGGTTCTCTACTTCCCACTGTCCTTTAAGCCCATAAATCGCCCACCGAGGCGAAGTAATCGATCCGCCATCGATCAAGCTGGGATAATTCCCAATTCCCACCAGGCCTCCCCAGGTGCGAGTTCCCACCAGCAGGCCGACACCGGCCTTGCGGAAGTACCAGGGCATGGCATCGCCACCAGAGCCTGCAAATTCATTGACGATCATCACCTTAGGTCCAAAGATGGCTTCTTCCGGCTCATCGTAGGATTCGCCCTCGCGCGTCAACACCTGGCTCATCACCGGCCGGTGCAGGTAATCGATAATGTAATCGGCAAGCTGCCCGCCACCATTGAAACGTTCATCGATCACTGCCCCTTTTTTCCCCACCTGGGCAAAGTAGTAGCGGTTGAAGTTGGTAAAGCCGGCGCCCGCCGTATTGGGCAGATAGACATACGCCAGCTTGCCGCCGCTGAGTTCATCTACCTTGCGGCGATTCCCTTCGATCCACGCGAGGCCGCGCAAGGCAATCTCACTGTCTACGGGAACTACCGTTACTTCGCGTGAGCCTGAACCGTCTGCGTTGGGACCAACTTTCAAGACTGTCTGCTTCCCGGCCGTCTCCTGGAAATGGCTGTAGATTTCGTCGTCCGCGGTGAGTTCATGCCCATTCACGGCCAGCAGGTATTCCCCCTCTTTTACATTCACGCCCGGTTCGGTAAGCGGAGCATGAAGCTGCGGGTTCCAATTCTCCCCGGTGAAGACCCGGGCAAAACGGTAGCGCCCGCTATCGATTGCATAGTCGGCGCCAAGCAAACCCACATTCACAGTCGAAATATCCGGGTGCTTGCCTCCCGAAACGTACATATGGAGAACATTGATGTTGCCCAGCATATCCCCCAAGAGATAGTTGAAATCGGCACGGCTGGTAATGCCTTCAACGAAGGGCGCATAGGCTTGCTCAGCCTTCAGGAGGTCGAGCCCATGAAAGTGCGGGTCGTAGAAGAAGTCGCGTTCGATGCGCCAAACCTCGTGGTACATCTGCTTCCACTCATCGCGCGGAACCACGTAGACCTCCACTGCTGTGTTCAGTGCGCCTTTGGCGGCCTCGGGTGGTTTCGCCGCCGGGTTGATGAACCAATGCTCGCCTTGACGGTAGAGAATCCTTTCACCATTGAAGGAAAGATCGACCGCATCGACGTTGTCCACAATCTTTTTCGTCTTACGTGTCTTCAGCTCAAATCTCTGCACAACAAAGTGGAACTCACTGCCATCACCATCAACCGGGGGCCCTTCCTCGAGGTATAGAACCCCTTCCTTCCCTGCCGAGAGGCCGAAGTAGTTGCGGGCAGGAATGGGCAGGGCCAGAATCCGTTGGCTGAGGCCGTTAAAATCGATCTGCACCTTAACGGGCGTTGCCTTCTTGCCACCCTCTGTGGATTTCGCCTTGTCGGCGTCGGCAGCAGATTCGTCCTTGTCGTTGTCGCCGCCTGACTTGTCCGCCTCATCATTCTTCTTGGCGTCCGGCTTTTCCTCATCGCTTTCAGGAGCCAGCGGCGAAGGTAGGTCTTTCTTCAGTACGGCCACATAGACGCTGCGTGTCACGGGATGAGCCTCACTCGTCATGTCGAGCCAGCCGGTCGTCAATCCCAGATTAGTGCTCGCGGTGAAATAAAGGTATTTCCCGTTCCTGTCGAAGACCGGATAAAGGGCGTCACTCATCCCGTCGGTCACCTGCATGGCCTTTTGGCTATCAAGCGAATAGACGGATACGCATCGCATGTGATTTTGCAATTGCTTTGTGTAAGTCAGCCACCTGCTGTCGGGCGACCATTGCACGTCAAATTCATGGAGGGGCGAATCATAGCGATCAGTATCCACTTTGATCGGGGTAGGGTGGTCCACGTCAACGTACCAGAGGTTCAGGCGCTTGTCATTGTAGGCAATCTTCTTGCTGTCCGGCGCCCACACGGGGGCGTAGAAAAAGGAGGGTGGCTTGCCCAAGTCGATCTTCTTGACAGCGCCCAAGCCGCTTTGGTCGGAGATGTGGAGCGCGTACTCCCCCGATTCATCGGAAAAGTAAGCGATGGATTTGCCGTCTGGCGACCAGGCAGGATCGCGCTCTGCCACTCCGGGCGTGTTGGTGAGGTTCCGCACATCCCCCTTATCCGCAGGCACAGTGATGATTTCGCCGTGCGCCTCAAATACCGCCCGTGCGCCAGTAGGCGAAATATGAGCATTCGTCAGTTGGCGGCCGTCAATCCTCTCAAATCGAGGTCGAACCTGCGGCATGTCTCCCGCCACCCTGATGGAAACCTCATGCGACTTGCCAGTACGCAAATCGTAAATGAGAATTGAACCAAACTGCTCGTAGACAATCCCGCCCGGCCCCGCCGCCGCAGTCTTGAGGTCAAAACCGTCATTCTTGAAGAGGGCTTTAACTTGCTGAGTCTTCGTGTCAAACGAGAATAGGGTAACCGGTCCTTCGCGGTCGGAGAGGAAGTAGACGCGATCCCCGATCCACATGGGGTCAAAATCATTAGAGTCTTCGCGCGGAATGCGCGTCACGCTGGAATCTGCCAAATCGGCAATCCAGATACGCGCAGTGTGGCCGCCGCGATAGTGCTTGATGGCCACGTAGGCATCGATGGCGCCGAGACGCCGATTCCAGCCCGGCACATAGGCAAGGTGCGTTCCGTCAGGAGAGTATGCGCCCTCGACTCCCATCGGTAATGGAAGCGACGTGGGAAAACCACCCGTGGCGGGCACAATATAAAGTCTTTCGAACCGCGAATAGCTGCTGCGAAGGGTCCGGAATAGAATGCTCTTACCGTCGTTTGTCCAACCTACGGCCACATCCGAAGCCGGATGATAAGTTAGACGGCGCGGTTCGCCCCCCGTAGCCGCCACCACATAGACATCATCGTTCCCATCGTAATTACCCGTGTAGGCGATCTGGCTTCCATCCGGTGAAAAAATGGGATGGCTTAGGACTCCACTCCCCGTCACCAATCGTTGGGCGTCACCACCAGCGCGATCAACGATCCAGATGTCTCCGCCAAAGGCGAAGGCGATCTGCGTCTTGCTGAGAGTAGGACTTTGCAGGAGCAGAGGCCCGGTATCCGCCGAGAAAGCCGAAACAATCCCTAATGGTGTGCAGAAAAAAATCACCAGCAGTTTTCGCCGCATAGGTTCTCCCATGTTGTGCATTGTTCGTAGCGCCGCACCAGCAAACTTACCGCTACCCTCGCTCATGGCAGGGGCGGCAACACCGGATGGAAATCAGGATATTGGGGCCGAATATATTGCGGCGTCGGGTGCTCCTTGAGCATCTGCAACACCGTCTCTACAGCTTTTTCCAGTTGCGGATCGTGCCCCTCCCGCACCAGTTTGGGGTCCATGGTGACCTCGATATCGGGAGCGATGCCGTGGTTTTCAACCTCCCAATCACCCTGGAGGCCGTAAATCGCATCGCGAGGGGCCATTACGTATCCATTGTCGAGGAGAGGAGGATAACCACCGATTCCGATCAACCCGCCCCAGGTGCGCTCGCCCACAATGGGGCCAATGCCGAGCTTGCGAAAATACCAAGGAAGGGCGTCGCCCCCGGAACCGGCAAACTGGTTGATGATCATAACCTTGGGGCCGTATATGGCGCCCGTCGGCGAGGAGGCATCCTCCCCTTCCCGAGTCATGATCCTACTCAATATGGGCCGGCGCAGGTAATCAACAATGAAGTCCGCAAGATACCCGCCGTGATTGAATCGCTCGTCGATGATTGCAGCATCCTTGCCCACCTGGGCAAAGAAATATCGATTGAAATTCGTGTACCCTTGCACACTGGTATCAGGCACGTAAATATAAGCAACACGTCCCCCGGTCATTTGATCCACCTTGCGCCGGTTGCTTTCCACCCAGGCGAGGTTGCGGAGGCCATCTTCGCTATCAACCGGGACAACGGTCACCTCGCGGGAACCTGTCCCATCGGGATTAGTGCCCACCTTGATGACGGTCTGCTGGCCGGCGGTCTCCATGAAGTGGCTGTAAACATCTTCAGTAGGGCGAACGTCCCGGCCATTCACCGCCAGCAGGTATTCACCCTCCTTCACGTCCACACCCGGCTGGGTTAGGGGCGCCTGGAGTTTGGGATTCCAATTTTCGCCATCATAGACACGGGCAAAACGATAGTGCCCATTTTCAATCTTGTAGTTGGCACCCAGCAATCCCACCTTAATTTTGGGAATGTCCGGCTGCGTGCCACCCCCCACAAACATATGACCAACGGACATATTGCTGAGCATTTCGCGGAAGAGGTAGGTAAGGTCTGAGCGGCTGGCAATGTTATCGAGGAACGGTGCAAAGGTTTTTTCCGCCTGCTGCAAGTCGAGACCGTGATAGCGGGGGTCACAGAAGAAGTCCCGCTCAATCCGCCAAACTTCATGATAGATCTGCTTCCACTCGGCTCGGGGGTCGACGTAAACTTCCATTTCAGCCGTCTTCAGATTACCCTTGCCGGCTTCAGGTGGCTTTTCGGTGGGGTTGATAAACCATGTCTCCCCCAGTCGGTACAACATCTTCGCGCCATCAGTGGAGACAGCAAACGCGGCGATGCCATCCACCAGTTTGTCGGTCTTGCGAGTCTTCAGGGTGAACCTATGCACGGTGAGAACCGGAGGTGCGTCAAAAGGAGGTATCAGCGGCCCCTCCGCCAGGAGGAGTTCACCTTCCTTTCCCGCGCTCAACCCGAAATAGTTCCGGGCAGGAATGGGCATGGCCAGAACACGTTGGCTGATCCCGTCAAAGTCAATCTCGACTTTGGGCGGTTCCTTGGGCTTCTCCTTGTCCTTCGCCTCTGCGGATTCTTTGGGCTTATCCGCAGTCGCCTTGTCGCTAGAAGCCTCCTGCGTCGAGCCGACGTCTGGCTTCTTGTTTTCTTCGTCACTCTCGGGCGCCAGCGGTGAGGCCACACCTTTTTTGAGGACAACCACGTAAACCGAGCGGGTTACCGGCCGATTGATGGCTGACATATCCCCTGCGGCGACCAGGCCAATGTCTGTACTGGCGGTAAAGTAGAGGTATTTGCCGTTCTTGTCGAAATCCGGAAAGATCGCATCGCTCATGCCGTCAGTGATTTGCGTGGCCTTTCCCGTCTCGAGGGAATAAACGAACACCGCGTGCATGTGGTTATCAAGCTGCTTGCAATAGGCCAGCCACTTGCTGTCCGGTGACCACACCGTGTTGAAGCTCGGACCTTCGAACAGGTCCGTGTCCACGAGCACAGAAGTCTTCTTCTCCAAGTCCACGTACCAGACATTCAACCTTTTGTCGGAATATGTAATTCGCTTGCTGTCCGGCGACCAGGTGGGCGAATAGAAGAACGATGGGGGTTTACCCAGGTCAATCTTGGTTACCGGTCCGAGACCGGTCTGCGCACTGATGTGTAAGGCGTATTCACCGGATTCGTCGGAAAAGTAAGCAATAGATTTCCCATCGGGTGACCAGGCGGGATCACGGTCGGCAACGGTGGGAGAGTGGGTGATGTTGCGGACATCTCCTTTTTCCGCTGGAACTGTAAAGATTTCGCCATGGGCCTCAAACACTGCCCGGGCGCCCGTGGGGGAAATTTGCGCGTTCTGAATCTGCTTCTCGACTTTTTCAAAGCGCGGCCGGACCTGTGGCATATCGGCATTGACCGTTATATTCACGCGCCTGGTTTTTCCGGAATGCACGTCATAAAGAAAAATGGCGCCGAATTGTTCGTAGACGATGGCGCCGGGTCCGGTCGAGGCGTGCTTGATGTCGAAGCCCTGATTGGTGATGAGCTGCTTCACCTGCTGTGATTTCGGATCGTATTCAAAAAGAGTCACTGGACCATTGCGGTCAGAGAGAAAATAGACTTTGTCGCCAATCCAAAGAGGGTTCCGGTCATTGGAGTTGTCTCGCGGCACCTTCACGATGCTGGAGTCGCTGAGGTCGGCAATCCAGATGGGTGTGGTTTGCCCCCCCCGATACTTCTTCCAATCGGGTTCCCATTGGAAATAGGGCGAAAAGGCAAGGCGGGAACCATCGGGAGAATAGGCGCCATCCTGGGCCATGGGAAGAGGAAGCGCCGTGGGGAAGCCACCTTCAACCGGAACCGTGAAAAGCTGGTTCGGGTCGGAGTAGCTGAGTCGATGCGAGCGGAATAGAACCGATTTGCCATCGGGAGTCCAACCCACAGCCACGTCCGGGCCCGGGTGAAAAGTCAAGCGGCGAGGTTCACCCCCTGAGGCAGCAACCACGTATACGTCGAGGTTGCCCTCGTAATCGCCCGTGTAAGCCACCATAGTGCCGTCCGGCGAAAAATGCGGGTCACCCAGCAGCCCGGTGCCGGTCACCAATCGGTGAGCGTCACCGCCAGCGCGATCAACGATCCAGATGTCTCCGCCATAGGCGAAAGCAATCTGCGTTTTACTGAGCGTGGGACTTTGCAGGAGCAGCGGCCCGGTGTTTGCCGCGAAAGTCAGAATGGAAGTGAATAAAACGAAAGAGCTTGCCAACAGTATTCGGCGCATAGAATCTCCTAAGGGGGGCGATGCAATATCTCGAGCCCCGCGGATACAACGAACCGTTCCACTTGAGTCGCGGGGATTATCCCAGATTTCCTTCTCAGACTCTAGTTGGATTCGCACTTCTCTCGGCGATATACATTGCGGAAGAGGGATGCGTCGGTGGAATTGCGATTGATTTTGCAGCCTCGTCAACCACAAATCGTCAATTTCCCAGCAAGGTAGACGGCCCCCGCATCGCCGCCAGATTCCGATGCTTTTGCTTCGAGGGAGGCTGCCACCCATGTCCCCGAGAATTTTCCCTCTTGACATTTTGGGTCAATAAAAATTATAGGCTAGATATGGTTTGAAGGACCGGCGCAGTTCCGCCACTCCCGCCGAATAACCCCCAAAACCATCAAATCGGCCTCGAAATCCAGCAACACAAAAAGATGTTAAAAATGAAGGTTGCTCCTCATAGTTTGTTGGAAACAAGGGGGCAGAAAAAGTGCTCCTCATTAGTTGATGAAAACAAAGGAGTTGATAGAAGATCGGAACAAAGCCAAGAGGTTATTGAATAAAAAGGAGTTATTGGCGACTTCCATTCGCTTTGAACCGGAGCTATGCGGGGCGCAGCCTTACGCCGGAGCCGCCTTTTGTCCACGAGATTCCACGACCAGGAAAATTGCCGAGTCTGAACGCTTATGATACTTAACCCTAGATTCATCTAAGCCACCAACTTGCTTCATGAGGTGAAATGCTACCCTTGCGAGCAATCTTGTTGGGCGAAAGCTGATCGCCGGCGCTCGCGGATTCGGTTGGGGCTATAATGAATCACCTAAACGCACCGCGAGACCTTCACCCTCGTTGGGTTGAATGAGATTGCGCGGTAAGAGGACGGAGGCTCTTCCATGCAGGTTAGTCCCAAGGCGGGAAAACCCGCCCAAGCAAGCGACCTCGTCAACATCCCCAAACTCATCACAGCTTACTTCAGCGAGCATCCCGATCCATCCATTCGTGAACAGCGAGTTTCGTTTGGTACTTCGGGCCACCGTGGGACGGCGTTCAAGTGCGGCTTCAATGAAGACCACATTCTGGCCATCAGCCAGGCGATTTGCGAATACCGTAAGCAACAGAAGGTGGAAGGCCCTCTCTTCATCGGCAAGGACACCCATGCACTATCGGAGAGCGGCTTCGTAACCGCGCTGGAAGTTCTTGCGGCCAATGGTGTCCACGTGATGGTGGATGCGACCGGAGGGTACACACCTACGCCGGCCGTGTCGCACGCCATATTGAATTTCAATCACATCCAGCCAGCCGGCCTGGCCGATGGAATCGTGATAACCCCTTCACACAATCCTCCAGACGACGGCGGGTTCAAGTACAATCCCCCGCACGGAGGCCCGGCAGACACTGACGCTACAAAGTGGATCGAGCGGCGCGCCAACAAGATTCTGGAAAGTAACCTGCGGGAAGTTCAGCGCATCCCCTACGCGCGGGCGCGGACGGCGGAGACAACCCACCTTCACGATTATGTTTCGGAGTATGTAAATGACCTTGCGGCGGTCGTCGATCTGGCAGCTATTCACTCCGCCGGAGTAAAGATTGGAGTCGACCCACTCGGTGGAGCCAGCGTCGCTTACTGGAGTCCCATCCAAGACCGCTATCATCTTGACCTCACCATCGTAAATGAACTGGTGGACCCGACCTTTCGGTTCATGTCCATCGATTGGGACGGCCAGATTCGCATGGACTGCTCCTCACGCTTTGCCATGGCAAGTCTGATCGAGCGCAAAGGCAGCTTTGACGTGGCCTTTGCCAACGACCCCGATGCCGACCGCCATGGTATTGTGACGCGCGGGGGCGGACTGATGAACCCCAACCACTACCTCGCCGTAGCCATTGATTATCTCTATCAAAACCGCCCGGGATGGCAGGCCAGCGCAGCGGTGGGCAAGACGGTGGTCAGCAGCAGCTTGATTGATCGCGTTGTCCAACGGCTGGGACGAAAACTTGTAGAAGTCCCAGTAGGGTTCAAGTGGTTTGTAGAGGGCCTGCTCAGTGGCGGTTTGGGCTTCGGGGGAGAAGAGAGTGCCGGGGCGTCCTTCTTACGTTCAAATGGAGATGTTTGGAGCACGGACAAAGATGGGCTCATCCTCGGTCTCTTGGCTGCCGAAATAATAGCTAAGACCGGACGAGACCCGGCGGAGCATCATCGTGCCCTAACCCAGGAGTTCGGGGAGATGGTGTACGAGCGCACCGATATGCCCGCCACCCCTGAGGAAAAGGTGGCCTTGGGGAAATTGTCGCCTGCGCAAGTGCGCGACGAGGAAGTCGCGGGAGATGGGATCGTCGCCAAGTTTTCCGCCGCGCCCGGGAATGGCGCGGCGATTGGCGGGATCAAAATTGTTATGGAGCATGGATGGTTCGCCGCCCGGCCTTCCGGGACCGAGGATGTTTATAAGTTCTATGCGGAAAGTATGAACGGAATCAAGCATCTGCGCCGAATTCAGGAGGAAGGCCGAGCCTTGATATCCCGAGCGCTCCGGACGACAGATTTTTGATCGATAGTTTCATCAAAGCTTGATCCCGGCAAGATGAGGAGTGAGCCAATGTTTTGCTTACGTCGAGGCTGGCCAATTATTTTGCTCTTGTTGTGTATTCCAACCTACTCTTGGGCGGGGCAAGACATCCTAAAGGACACCTTGCAAGGAATATACAACCAAACCCTGACGGCAATGCGGAGTGCTAAGACGACCGCTGAGGTACGCCAGATTGTTGGCCGCATTGATATGCCGCAGTCGGCGAGAATTGCACTCGATGGCAAGGTTACATCGGTGACGATTGAGCAGACGGTCCATGAACTCGAGGAGCAAATCGCTGAGCCAGAGAAGGAAATCTGGAAGATTGATGTCATCTGGGTATCCAGAGTTCAAGATGAAGCCACTTCGGTTGCTTGGATCTATACAAAGTCTGTTAGCGCCAACGTCGAGGGCGGAGGCTCGGCGAAGGAGCGTGGACATCCCGTACTTTTCGGAACGATCATCCGCGACAAATGGTATTTGACAAAGGATGGTTGGCGTAGAAGCTCACATGAGAAGCTTTTTCCTGATGGCGTCCTGTCAATCGACGGTAAAGACATCGTCCCGCCTGAATAGAACCCAGCGAGGAATGGCAGATCACCTTTGGACGCAGTAGGAGGGATAAATGAAATCCGATGCGAAAGTCCCAAGTCCCACCGCGACAGGCGAGGAGGCAGCGAAACTCGCCAAAGAACTGCGGCACGCTTTTGAGCATCACCTGCGCCGAACGCTCGCCAAAGACCGTTACACAGCCACAACGCGAGACCGCTATTACGCCTTTGCCCTCGCTGTGCGCGATCGCCTGATCGAGCGCTGGATTCCCACCCAGCAAACACATCACAACCGGCATGTCAAACGGGTCTACTATCTTTCCCTGGAATTCCTGATCGGCCGGTCTTTGGAACACAATGTAATGAACCTGCGCCTGGAGGAAGCCTGCCGGCAGGCCGCTCTGGATGTGGGCCTCAATTGGGACGACCTTCTCGAACAGGAGGTGGATGCGGGCTTGGGCAATGGCGGATTGGGGCGTCTAGCGGCTTGCTATATGGATTCCCTCGCCACCCTCAACTATCCCTGCGTCGGATATGGCCTACGGTATGACTTTGGCATCTTTAATCAGCGCATCTTGAACGGATATCAGGTGGAGGTACCGGACGATTGGCTGAAGCTTGGGTATCCTTGGGAAATTGCCCATCCGGAGTTTTCCTTTCAGGTGCAGTTTGAAGGGCGCGTGGAAGCCCGCCCCGGTCCCAACGGCTCAGAGTGGCACTGGGTGGATACCAAGCCTGTGGTGGGCATGCCTTACGACCTGCCCATGGTCGGCTATGGTGGACACACGGTGAACACTCTTCGTCTCTGGTCAGCAAAAGCGACGGCAGAATTTGACCTGGACGATTTCAATCGCGGATCGTACGTTGACGCAGTGGCAAACAAAGTCCTGGCAGAGAATCTCACCAAAGTCCTCTATCCCAATGACAATGTGTTTGAAGGAAAGGAACTGCGCCTGAAGCAGCAGTACTTCTTTGTCTCCTGCTCGATCCAGGACATTTTACGGCGCTTCAAGACCGATCAACAGGATTGGCAGGAATTTCCCCGAAAAGCATTTATCCAGATGAACGACACGCACCCTTCACTGGTCATACCCGAACTCATGCGTCTGTTGATCGATCGCGAAGGACTGGGGTGGGACCAAGCGTGGCAAATCACTACCGCATCCACTGGCTACACCAATCACACCATTTTGCCGGAGGCGCTGGAGAAGTGGCCCATCAAAATGTTTGGGCGATTGCTTCCCCGGCACTTGCAGATTATTTACGAAATCAATGCCCGGTTAATGCGGGATGTGGCTACGCGCTGGCCGTTGCAGGATGATCGTCTGAGCCGCATGAGCATTATTGACGAAGTAGGAGAGAAATATGTTCGCATGGCCCACCTCGCCATTGTCGGCACCTGCTCCGTCAACGGCGTTGCCCAACTTCACACAGAGCTCCTAAAGAGTGAGGTACTGAAGGACTTCGCGGAATTGTGGCCGGAGAAATTCAATAATAAAACCAATGGCATCACCCCCCGAAGGTGGTTGCTCAGCGCCAATCCCGCGCTTGCGCATTTGATTACGGGTTACATCGGCAGCCAATGGATTACCGATTTGGATCAGCTTCGGAGATTGGAAGGGTTTGCAG
This sequence comes from Acidobacteriota bacterium, assembly GCA_003165315.1. GTDB lineage: Bacteria > Acidobacteriota > Terriglobia > UBA7540 > UBA7540 > Bog-366. Next base: position 6,220 of record PLSX01000259.1, on the reverse strand, counting down.
ATGATCCTGTCTTCCGGCAACGGTTTCGTGCCGCCAAGAAACAAAACAAGGAAGTGCTGGCCAAACTCATTGCACGCGAAACCGGCATTGCTGTTTCGGCCGACTCGCTGTTTGATGTGCAGGTCAAACGGCTGCACGAGTATAAACGCCAACTGCTGCTGGTCTTTTACATCATCGTGCTCTACGATCGCCTTAAGAAGAATCCGGGGCTGGATATTGTACCCCGGACTTTTATTTTCGGAGCCAAAGCGGCCCCCGGCTATTTCATGGCCAAGCTGATCATCAAATTGATCCATCAGGTGGCTGAAGTCGTGAACGGCGATCCTCAACTCCACGACAAGATGAAGGTGGTGTTCCTGCCGAATTACCGAGTGTCATTGGCGGAAAAAATCATCCCCGCTGCGGAATTGAGCGAGCAGATCTCCCTGGCCGGAACAGAAGCATCCGGCACCGGCAACATGAAGATGATGCTCAATGGAGCGGTAACTATTGGAACCCTCGATGGGGCAAACGTGGAAATCCTGGAAGAAGTGGGAGAGGAGAACATCTTCATCTTCGGGCTGAAGTGCGAAGAGGTTGAGCTGCGCCGTCGCGGATACAATCCGTGGGAGATCTATAACACTGACGAGGAGATTCAGCGTGCGTTCAGGTTGATCGAAAAAGACTTCTTTAGCCTCCTCGAACCGGGAATTTTCAAACCCCTCATCCAATCGTTGCTCAATGGCGGCGACCATTACATGCTGCTGGCCGACCTGCGCGACTACATCCAAACGCAGGAACGCGTGGATGCCGCTTATCGCGACCTCGAAGCGTGGGACCGCAAGGCCATCTTGAATGTGGCCCGCGCCGGAAAGTTCTCCTCTGACCGCGCCATCAAGGAGTACGCCACGGAGATTTGGCATCTGGAACCCTGCGACGGCGATAAGTTGGGTACGTCGGACTGACTTGTCCTTTTCACCCCACTCTGATTTCGATGTTCCTAACCAAAACGGGTCGGCGATTGTCTCTTGTCACTCCGCAAGGGGCGCGCCGAACCAATCGGGCACAACCCAGGGTGAAACCCCAACGCAAGCTTCTAGATTAGGCCCGAACGTCTTATTTGATGGGGCAGGACCCCCATTAACCCAGGCAAGCTGTCCAAGCCACGTCGCGAGGTAGGACAAGAAGTAGTGCAAGTCGGGAAAGAGAATTTTCCTCTTGTTACCACACGTCTGCTTCCCTGCTCGAGTTCTGACAACCCTCACTTTCCGCACTATGGCAGAAGGGATGCTGAATCTGCATCAAGATAAACAGCAGCGGCCGGATGAGTGCGTGCCAGCGAACTGGGGCAGGCTTCAGTGACGGGGCCCGTCAGCGCGTTCCTGACAGCCTCAGCCTTGCGCAGTTCGGGGACCGTGCAGATCCAGTGCTCAGCCCTGAACAGTTCGGGACAAGTTAGGGTCAATGCTTCCTTTGGCATGTCATCGAGCGTGGGAAAGTGCCCCTCGCCCACTTGTTGCAGGCGGCAGCGTTCATCCATGGTCACGCGTTTCACCGCGAGGGGATCATCAAAGTCGGCAACGCCCGGGTCGTTGAAAGCGATGTGACCATTTTCTCCGAATCCGATAAAGCAGAGATCCACCGGCGCGGAATGCAGCAGCGCGGCGTAGCGTTCACACTCTGCCGAAAGATCCGATGCGTCGCCATTCATAAAATTCACTTTGCCCGGATGCACAACGTCCACCAGTTGAGTCTTCAGCCAGCGATGGAAGCTGGCGGGGTGCTCCTCCGACATTCCCAAGTACTCGTCCATGTGGAAGACTTCAATTCGCTTCCAATCGACGTCCGGCGTTGCGACCAGAGCGTGGATCATCTCCAGTTGTGAATTGCCTGTTCCCACGATGATGCGCGCGGAACCGCGTTTTAAAAGGGTATTTCGAAATATCGCTGCTGCCGTAAAGGCGGCGGCTTCACCGGAATCCTGCCCCGTCTTGTGGACGTATACTCGGGCCTTGCCTGCCTGGAATTCGCGCAATGGAGTCTTGTACATGATGCTACCTTCTTTTTGAAATTTGAATTCGCTCTCGATTAATTAATCCGCTGCTTCTGTAACCACCCCGTTGGTGCGGGACTGCCATCACAGGTTTGCTTCCTGTAACCACCCCCGTCGCTTGCGCCTCCTGAATCAGGAGGGGAGCTTTGGTTTCCCGGCCGCTGCCCGCCCCACTGCATGTTGGGTGGAGGCGCTGCCCCTTGTTTTCCGGGCTCAAGTCCGGCCCTACGCCGCTTGCAACGCAGGAAAATCGCGGTCAGGAAGCAGCCAGAAGACCATGGCCATTGCCAGCGGGTGCAGCACGCCCGCGAGCAGGAAAATCGGCCCATAAGAGAAGTGCGTCACCACGTAGCCCGTGAACAGCGAGGCAATGATTCCGCTGATGGCGCCGCCCATTCCGGAAAATCCCGCCCCCGTCGCCACCTCGTTGCGGTGGAACAGATCCGACGGCAAGGTCATCAGGTTTGAGACCCACACTGCATGCCCGAAAACCACAAAGCATACGGCGGTAATGGCCAAGGCGGCGGTGGGCTCGCGCGGAGCGAGCATCGCCGCAGGCAGAAAACATGCGCCCACCAGCATGGTGGTCTTGCGCGCCCGCGGCAAACTCCACCCTTTGCGCATCAGGTTTCCGGAAAGCGATCCGCCAACCAGGTATCCGACGCCGCCAAAGAAGAACGGCACCCACGCGTACTTTCCAACCATGGCCACATCGAATCCCCGTACTTTTTCCAGGTATCGCGGCAGCCAAAAGAGAATGAAATAGATTACCGGGTCGGTGAGGAAGCGCGCGAGCATCAGCGCGATGCATGGGCGCGACCGGATCAGCCGAAACGTGTCGCGCTTATTTCTGACCATCACTTCCGCAGATTCGACGGGATGTTGATCCAGGCCCAAATTCATGCGCGCCGCAACCCAGACGGCGGAACCCGGCACCGGCGTGATGACCAACCACCCGGCGAGCCAGACAAAACCCAGTGCCCCGGTTACGAAAAACGCTGAGCGCCAGCCGTAGCGCACCGTCAGAAAGGCCGCCACAGGCGCGCCCAGAGCGGCTCCCAGCGATGAGCCGGCATTGAACACCCCCACCGCCGCGGCGCGCTGATGGGGCGGGAACCACTCCTGAACGGTTTTAACTCCGGCAGGAAAATTCCCGGGTTCGGCAAGTCCCAGGCCGAATTGGCTGGCGGCCAGTGTCCACTTTCCCACCACAATTCCCGTGAGCACCTGGGCGGCGGACCAGACCGAGACGAACAGCGCAAATCCGCGGCGCGTTCCGAGGCGGTCCACCACATAACCGGAGCCCGCGTACATTACCGCATAAGCTGCCAGAAAAAGGCTGACAATCTGCGAGTAGTCCCGTTCCGTCATGGTGAATTCGCGCAGAATATTTCCCACCACCACGGAAAGCGTCAGGCGCGCGGTGTAGTTGATCAACGTGGAGAAGAAGAGCATGCCCGCGATCAGCCACGGTAGCTTGGGAAATTTGCTCACGCGCGCTCACCCATCAATTGCACAATCAGAATGGCCCCGCGCGGCAGATGGAACGGATCCTTGACGGGAAGCGCAATGACCTCCGAACTGGGCTGGCCCTCGCGAGTGAGGCGCTGATACCATTCGCCGCCCTCCGGCATGGGAAAGTGCCGCCACGCCCAGTCCGCGACCTTCTGATACCAATCCAGGCACCACGCATGACCCGTTAATTCATATGCCAGCAGGGTTGCGTAGAGCGCTTCCACGTGCGGCCACCAGAGTTTTTTTTGCGAGTGCGGCAGAAACGGCTCGCCTCCGGCGGTATCGCGCGATAAGTACAATCCGCCAAACTCATCATCCCAGGCGAATTCAAGATGCCAGCGGATCACTTCGCACGCGCGCTCGATCAATTCGCGGTCCCCGCGTTGCCTCGCCACATGGAGCACAAACCACATCGATTCGATGGCGTGCCCCGGCATCACAAACGTTCCAGCGGGAGGTGGAAGCTCCTGGTAATCACGGGTTAGGAATTCCAGCAGAACTTTGCGATCGGGCTTCACGAAGTGAGTCATGATGCGGGCCGCATACTGGCGCGCCAAATCTTCAAGCCGGTCATCGTGCAATGTTTGCGCCAGTTCGTGCGCGACTTCGGTGAGGATCATCGGCACGCCGTGATTTTTCCATTCGGGCGGCATGGGATAGGGCGCGGTTTCGTTGAAATCAGGCTCTTCAATGCGGCGGACCACGCGGTCAAACGTCTGCTGCGCCACGGAGATCGCCAGGCTGTCACGCGTGGCACGGTAGTATTCACTGAGCCCGTAGATGGCAAAGCAATCGGCATAAATGCTGGTGGCCCCCTCCAGCACGCGCCCCTGGCGGTCCGTATGATAGACCCAGCGGCCGAGTTCGTCGCGGCCGTATGCCAGCAGGAAGCGCAGGGAGTTTCGCGCGGCCTCAAGAAATTCCGGCCGCGGCTCAATGCGGTTATAGAGCGCGGCAAACGTCCAGACGGAGCGTGCCTGCGACCAGATGAATTTATCCGTGCCCTGCACCTGGCCATCTTCGGTCATGCAGGAGAGGACGCCGCCATAATCGCGGTCAATGCCGTGTTCGAGCCAAAACGGCGCCATGCCCTCCAGCAGCAGGCTTCGATACTGGTCGTGAATTCGTCTTTTCTCTTCGACGGTCAATCCCATGGGAACGAGGCCACCTTTTGCGGCTTTTAGCGCGACCCTTTTAATCGCTTGCGCGGGAAGGCACACAAGGCCTGCTCCTACGTGACAATCCTCACCATTTCGAATCAATGTTTGGCGAAAGAATATCGGCAAGGGCGCGGCCGGTAAGGCTGGTGACCGTATTGAAGGAGTTCGCCTTCACTCCTCCCACAGCACCACGATTCAGCAGGCCCAGCGATTTGCCCTTGTTGGCGTCTAGAATAAAGGCGTCATACCGCTGCACGGCCTGGGCAATGCGCGGATCGTGATTCACATTCTCGTAGTACCAGATCAGGTAGTCGATAATGCCGGGCCAGCGCGTGCGATCCCAGGTGGTGGGCCCGAGTTTTGACCACGTGCCGTCGGGAAGTTGCGTGTTCAGCAGGAATTCAATGTTGGGCGCGACGGCCTTTTGAATCCAGGCGCGAAAGGGCCGATCGTTGCAATGAAGGTCGAACGTCAGAATGCCCTCGCCCACGTAGGCCGCAGTCCCATAGGTCATGTCATCCCAAAGTTCGTAATCATTCTTGGGGTCACCGCGCTTCGCCCAATCGGCCTTCTCCCAGGCGAGGATGTAGGGGATATTTCCGTCGGCACGCATGGTGCTGAGAACCCACTTCAGCGCGTGGTAGGCGATTTCACGATACTCGTTCTTTCCCGTCACGTTATAGAGCCACGTGAAAATGCCTCCGCCCGTCAGCGCTGACGACAGCGTGTACTGGTCGGGAATGGGCTTTGTCATCGTATCGCCTTCCACATGTTCCCAACCCGTGCCGAAAGCGCCATTGGGGTGAATCATGCCATTCACCTGGATCGAATGGGCATAGCGCAGGATGGCATCCAGGTATTTCTGCCGCCGGTCCGGGCTTGCGTGCGGGTAGAGCGCGATGAAGAGGCCCAGGGCGCTGCCCGTATCGGCAAGGAAGACCGTGCCATAACCGGTGGGCCAGAAGCCGCTCGACATCTGCCGCCCCAGCAGGTAATCACCGTAGGCAAGGGCTGTATCAAGATAGCGTTGGTCGCCCAAGATCTTGTACCCGTCCACCAGCGTCCGCATGTAATAGCCGCCCACATAGATAGTGGGAACGGTGGCCTTGTTCGCAACAATCCAGTCACACGTCTGCTTCAGCAGGGCGCGAGTTTGGGTGCACCCGGCATCACTGCAAAAGGGATCCTCCTGCCGTTGCGGCATGGCAGCGAAAGAAAGAGGGCCCGCCATAAGAAATAAGGCCGCCATGATTGTGCAAATGATCCATCGCTTAAACATCGTTGTGCTCCTTATTTGCAGATTCTTGTCTCCAACATGGCGACCCACCGTTCGAATTGAAGACGGGGCGGTTCGCGAACCGCCCCTACGACCCTGACACCTGATCTCCTGCCATGAATGTTGCGATGACGCCAAGGTCGGCAAGCTCCGGCTGGAATAGGAACAGGTTTGCCGGTTGTCCTTCGGCAATCGCGAGGCACATTCCCTTCGCACCTAGTATTACTATGTTAAGTG
>PLSX01000019.1 GCA_003165315.1 Acidobacteriota bacterium | reverse complement strand
TTTCGCAGTAAACTACCGCTAGTGTTGGAAGCGGCCAATTTCCAGACGCAGTTTCTACCACTGAATTCTCAAAACAACCGGTCTGAATCGAGCAGCAAGGTTACGGGCCCATCATTTACCAGTTCGACATCCATCATGGCGCGGAACCGTCCTGCTTCTGTGAGGATGCCCCGTGCGCGCAGGGATTTGACGAAGCTTTCGTACAAGGGCAGAGCCTGGTCAGGGGCCGCGGCTTGATCGTAGCTCGGGCGCCGGCCTTTGCGGCAATCCCCATATAGCGTAAATTGCGATACACAGAGCGCCTGCCCACCGGCATCAAGGAGCGATCGATTCATCTTACCCTCAGCGTCGTCAAAGACCCGCAAATTCGCAATTTTTTCCGCCAATGCTTCACCGGCGGCTTCCGTGTCGTCCTTCCCAACCCCCAGCAGAATGACAATACCAAAGCCAATCCGGCCGACCACCTCCTGCTCAACCCGCACTTCCGCCCGCTTAACCCGCTGCACCACCGCTCGCATCGCCGGGAAATTCCTCCTCTTGGCACCACGGCCGAAGTCTGATCACACGCGCGGTCAGTCTATCCTGAATTTGCCCCGAAGAAACTGACGATTTTAAGAATGGGGCGTTAAATTCCGCCTATCCCCCCAACTGACCATTATCTGATGCCGATTTCTCAAACACCAAAGTACTATTCTCCCTTCTCGCTCCACCAATTCGGCTATGCTAGACTATGGTCAAGTCTGCCGGGGGCGTAGTTTGATCACCAGGTCTTGTTTTCGGAGGCCGAACGCGTGAAGCATGCCGAGAGGTCCAAGATGGCGAAAACGAACAGTGCTCTCCCGATGCGGCGCAGCGCTCGCGTGAACATCGCGTGTCCTGTAAGAATTTCAGGTTTGCTCCCCAACCACGTGCCCTTTTCGGAGAACGCCCAGATTGTGACTGTCAGCAAATACGGCGCAAAATTGAAGACTCCCATTCAGCTGCACATAGGAATGAAGTTGACCGTCGAGCCTCTGCGCGGGAAGAAATCCGGAGTTTTTCGCGTTGTCTGGGTTGGCCGGGCGGGGACACCGCGCGCAGGTGAAGTGGGAGTGGAGTACGCGACGGAAATCACCAACATCCTGGGAATCAATTTTCCTGAACAGAACCTACCCTTAAAATAAGCCCACCCTCAGTACAAGTAGCTGTAAAATAAGTCTGCTTAAAAAGGAGGATATCTCCATGATGATGCGCCGCGCCGCCTTTCTGGCTGTCTTATTGCTCTGCCTTTTTCCCCTCTGCCGCTCCTCGTTCGGCACCGTTCCCCCGCCACTGACAGTTCCCACAGCCCAGGATTCCGATTTTACGATGGAAGGTAAAATCACGGATAAGTCCGCAGGCAAATTGACGATTAACAGTGGCGACAATATCATCTTCCACGTGCTTTACAATGAGAGCACGGAAATCAAGAAGAAGGATGGCACCCCCGGGACGCCCCAGGATCTGCAAATCGGAGTGAAGATTTCGGTAGCAGGCAGCCTGGCGGAAAGTGGAGAGATTACCGCCAAGAAAATTGAAATCGAAGCCGGGGGATCGGAAAAGCAGTAAAGAGGGATGGGTTCCGAGGCAGGAGCCCACTGCCGCGAGTAGTCCTCTTAGTCGAGATCCAATTCCTTCCCTTTTCCCTGTTGCAAAGCCTGTTGATAGATGAAGCCTGCAACGGCCACGTCCCACAAGGCGATGCCGTGCGATTTGAAGAGAGTGATTTGATCTGACCCCAACCGGCCGGCATGCTTTCCGGCCACGATGGCGTGAAGTTCAATTACGCTCTCCCAATCTCTCCCGATGTTCGCCAGCCCCTGAATGAGATCTCCGGATTCCTTCCGGCTCTGTTCCAGAGAATCCACTGCGATCAGGGAGGCACGTCGTACCGCCTCGTCATCCAGTTCGCGGCGATTGGCGGCGTTGGCACCAATGGCATTGATGTGGGCTCCCGTCTGCAAATATTTCCCAAACACCACGGGCTGTTGAGCGCTGGTGGCAGTGGCGATGATTTCTCCAAAGCGAATTGCTTCCTCCGCAGTCGCGGCTGGCTCCACGTCAACGCCAATTTCATTTGACATTTCCCGGCAGAAGTTTTGCAGTCGATCCTGGTTGCGACCGAAAGCTCTAACTCCTGTGAGCTTTCTCACTCGGGCAATGGCCTGAAGTTGAGTGCGTGCCTGCCGGCCCGTGCCCATCATTCCCACATGCGCTGCGTCAGGACGGGAAAGGTATTTGGTAGCGATGCCGCTGGCCGCCCCGGTGCGAATCCGTCCAAGATGGTCAGCCTGCATCAACGAAAGCAAGCTGCCGTTTTCCGCGTCGAAAAGCAGGACAAGAAATCGAAAATCTTGACGCGTAACGGTGTAGATCTTCATGCCGAGGGAATTCGATTCAGGCAGCGCGCCCGCCAGGTAATGCAGAGAAACGTGGGGGAGCAGAATGCGTTCGCGCGAACGATTTATGGCGTGATCATTGCCCTGAGCCACAAAGCTCGCTTCCACACATTCCAGCGCGCGCTCCATCGGCAGGAGCGCTTGGACATCGGATTCAGTCAGGAAAAGGGTCATGGTCGTTCAGAAGTCCAACGCACCCCAGACATTAGCTTTCACCCATTCCCAAATTTCCGGTGCAGGTGAGCGGTTCCTCTGAGGGGAAGGGAGAGGGAGAGTGATTCGATTTGTCGCTCGCTGACCTCACCGTGCTGTTCCGGTTTTTTCTCCAATTGAAGCCAGCGTCAAGTCAAGCTCGTTCAATAACGTCTGCCGCAGGCGTTGGATTTTTCTCTTGAGTCCGGGAATGGTAAGGGAAATAAACAGCAGACGTGCCTGGGGCCGGACCAATCCCGCGTATCTCCAGACGTACCAGCCTGACACGGGTAAACTGGGAGCATAATATCCCGCTGCCGCTCTACCCCATGTGTGCGCCACCAGGAAAATTTGGAGAATATAAAACGCCAATATCACTCCGGTGCGAATCATCAACTCTGTCGTCCGGGCGCGCGAGCTGTTGTGCTTGAATGATCCTGCCAGGAAGAGCACCACCGCAATGGCCCAATGATTCAGCAACCCATAGATAGCGATGGGTAGCCCAAACAGCGTCTCGAAGGTAAGAAGAACACGCCGCCATCCCGAACCCAACGGAGAATCACCGCCCTCCACTTCCAACTCCCGCAGCGCGCACTGCTGTTGGAGGCTGCGGTATTCATCCAGGGATTGCCGCAAAGCAACCAACTGACTGGGACGCAAGTAGTTTGTCTGCTTAACCCACTCGACGGCCGAACGGCTTAGTACAAAGCCGTCGGTGTCCTGTTTCCAGTCCGGGCGTGAGGCCCAATCCTCCTGCAAACCGGTTCGCAAGACTTCCTCAAGATCTGAAAGGAAATATTCCAGGTCCGCAGATCGAAGCTGGAAGGCGTTCTCCTGGAACCGCGCTTCCAACGCAGTGATCAAGTCGCGCGTTTCCGCACCCGCCGTGCTGGCTTGGCCCGCTGGCCGCGCGATCGCTGGGTCGATATAGATCAGGATTTCGCGCGATTGAGGTGTTGAATCGGGCAGGAAGAGGTGCGCGGGATATATCGTGATGGGGCCGCTTGCTATCTGGGCTTCCGCGAGTTCAATCAGCGACGCGGCTGTTGTGGCCAAGGTGCCCGGAGCGCTCTGCTCCCCGGCAGTCTGGTCAGCAAAAACCACCAGTGCCTCTCCACTTGCCAGGACTTCGAGCGCCTCACGCTGGCTCGCTTCTGAAGCCGATGCGTCGTCTTCGGAGAGGATGATACCCATATGACGGGCCAGAAATCGGGACAGGGCTCCACGGACGAGATTACTGGGAAGCAAACAATGGACGGGGCGTTCCATTGCGATAGACAAAACCAGCGCCTGCAGAAATCCAGCCGGGTGACCAACCGCAAACAAGGCCGGACCTTCTGCGGCAATTTTTCCGGCGCGCAGCAGGCGTATCTTTCGCCTTGTCAACCCGAACCAGGCGCGGACGAGGTTGCTCCACAATCCGTGATTGGAGGCGATTTCTGGACCATTTTCCATGCTTGAACTCAGCCTCTTCGCCGCCCGGAACGCCGGTGGTGGTGAACTTCAGGCGCTGCGGGCATCGCATCGCTCTCCCATCCTGGCACCGCTCCAACCGATCGAGTAATGGTGTCAAACAGCCCGTAGACCTTCTGGAATTTCTGCCCTTGATCATCCATCAGCCTGAGGCGGAAGTATGGGACTCCATCGATTTCCATCACGCGAATGGGAAAATAGCCTTGCAAGTTGCTCTCAACGAAAGCCGTCACGTATTTATGGTCCTTAACCCACCAGGTAAAAACCCGAATGTGAGAGAAGTCCGCTTCCTGCGTGCCCAGACGCTCCGCCGTAAGATACTCCGGTACTGGCTGGCCTTCATCATCGACGGTTTTGAGGACCACCCATGCCACCAGGTTTGAGCCCTGGGCATAGGGAGAAAGCTTCTCAGGAGGGTCCAGAGCCACGAACCGTCCCATCACCCATCCGGCGTTGGCATCGGCGCGGACCAGGTACCAGGCGTCCCGCAACTTGGGGGCATTGGGCTGGCCATCGGGCGCGGGGCGGTCCACCATGCGGCGGCCGAAAACCTGCACCTTCAGATTCTCCTGCAATTGCGCGAGCTGGGTGGCGTCCCGGGCGGGTTCAAGGTGTAGGTTTACGATGCCGCTGGTGTGGCCTTCCGCCTGCGCTGGGATCTGGCCCAAATCGCGAAGCAATTTTTGCCCACCTTCGTACGTTTGGGCATCAAGCAGGTCCTTGTTCTCCACCCAACCCGTCAGGTTGTCGGCGGTGCGGATTTGGGCCCAATTTCGGGTTCGCTTGGTGATCTCAACGCGCTCGCCACTTTTCAGCGTCCCAACTGCAAGGCGAACTTCGGCAGGCGTATCAACCACCTGGATACTAGGCGGCAGCACGTATCCCGCTTCCATCGGCAGCGTGTGCGCCGGCTTATACCGCAAGTAGTAAAAAGCCGAACCGATCGCTGCCAGAAGCAATAACAGAAGGAGCGCTATCTTAATGTCGATACCTCGTGCGTTTCCGGACTTTGGATTTGCCCTTTTGGATTAGCGGCAGAGCGACGCGATTGATAGGGGTGGCTTTGGCGGCCGTATGAACGAACTGCCCCCGACCCCAACAACCGGTTGCGCACTATGCCCAATCCAATCCAAACCAAACCATAGAATCCAAAAACGGAACATCCTGATGATGACTCAAACGCCGCCTTCATTCTACACTATGTATAGCCATCAGCAATCAGCGGACAGGCGGAGAGAAAGGTTGTAAGTCTTCCGCTTTCCGTTCTCAGCTCAAGCCCTTGCTAAGAGCTGAAAGCTGATTGCTGAAAGCTCAACTTTTCCGAGGTGACATACGAAAATCGACCGATCATTTATTTCCGGCCCCGATGGACCTTTGGAAGCGCTGCTGGAGTGGAATCCGGAAGTGGCCGCCCGCCATGTGGCCCTGGTTTGTCACCCGCACCCGATGTTTGGCGGCACCATGCACAACAAAGTTGTTTATCGTGCCGCCAAATCTGCGCTCCTCGCCGGTCTTCCCACCCTCCGGTTCAATTTTCGCGGTGCGGGGAATAGCGTGGGAGAGTTTACCGGGGGCGAAGGCGAACGTGACGATGTCCGTGCCGCACTCGACTATCTGGCGGCACACTTCCCCGGGTTGCCGGTCTGCTTAATGGGATTTTCCTTCGGTTCGTGGGTGGGCCTTGAGGTGGCCGCTACCGACGACCGCGTCTCCACGCTGGTAGGCTTGGGAGTTCCCGTGAACATGTCGGATTTCGACTTTCTTCACGGAGTGCGCAAGCCCAAATTGATTCTCCAGGGTACTCGCGATCAATACGGGTCGGTTGCCAAGGTTACAGAGCTCTATGATTCCCTCGCCGAGCCCAAGCAAATCCATTGGGTCGAGGGCGCAGATCATTTCTTTGCCGGAAAGCTCGACGAAGTGCAGGAAGTCCTGCTCCAATTTCTCACCCCCATCCGCGGGGAGATTCAGACTGTTTGAGGGAAGCCGACCGGATCGATGCGTGGTGAAGAGTTTTCGTTCAGGTGTTTCGTTCCGGCAGAACAATGCTCAACTAGCGCAGTAGAACCTGGCGGAATGGATGTAACGTCCAATCCACGCTAGGATTGCGCCCGCATCACCAACACAGGAAGACTGGAAAGCCGCACGACCTTTTCAGCCACCGAACCAAAAGCCAGTTGGCGCCAGCCACCCAGCCCGTGTGTTGCGATCACGATCAGGTCCGCGTGATTGTGATCTGCCACTCGAAGGATTTCCATTCCCGTGTCGTTCGCCGTTCCCACCACGTACTTGGCTGAGATGCCGCGCCCGGCAAGCTCCTCAACCATCTTCGCAAGCTTTTTCTCGGCATCCGTATGCAGCGCCTTCTCGTATTCGGCTTCATTAAAGAATGCGGCGACGGAAGGCAATTTCGGCAAGGCAGGCACGACGTGGACAAGGCAAATCTCGGAACCGAAGCGGGATGCCAGATCTGCTGCGGTCTTCGCCGCATCGTCCGCGTGCACGCTGAAATCGATCGGCGAAACAATTACTTTTGGTGGTAGCATTTCCAGCTTCTCCCCAGTGCATCATTATTGCCAATTCCAAGTTCCAGTCGCTTGAAATCTACCTGCTTCGACTTTCAGCGGCGGTCTTCCACAGCCGTTCGGCGCTCGATTCCCGCCCCAGGGCAGGAATCGAGCGCCCGCACAAGTCTTGTTAGACCCCGATTTTGCGGAAGGCCCAGAAGAGTGAAGCAGACAGAACGATGGAAGCGGGCAGCGTCAGCACCCACGCCATGGCCAGATTTCGCACCGTGCTCCATTGCAGTCCTGTATGGTTGGCCGCCATCGTTCCCGCCACACCTGATGAGAGAACGTGGGTGGTGCTAACCGGCATCCCGAACCAATCCGCCGCGCCGATGGTGAACATCGCGGTGATTTCCGCTGCCGCTCCCTGCCCGTAAGTTAAATGATCTTTTCCAATCTTCTCGCCCACGGTTATCACAATCCGCTTCCATCCAATCATGGTGCCGAGTCCCAGCGCCAGCGCCACGGCCACTTTCACCCAGGTGGGAATGAATTTAGTGGCGTTATCGATGTGCGACTTATAGTTCTTCAGTATAGCCACATCCGCCGTGGCGAAGTGCGGGTTGCCCGACTTTTGCACCAGGCGTAGCGCTTCGCTGACCACGTACATGTCATTACGGAAGTTCCGCACTTTATCCTGCGGCACGTACTTTAGCTCCTTGTACAGGGCCATTTCACTGCCGATCCCGCTTACCAATTCCCGCAATGCCAGCATGGTATTGGGGGTAAAGTTTTTGCTGCGAATGTAATCCGTCACTTCGTCGCGGGGGTCAGCCACCACGGCATCGGGTGAAACGTAGCGCCCCAGTGATTCCGCAGTTTGTTTTGACACGGCAACAAAATCTTCTGTCTGCTTTGCCGTAACCGCATGGTTCAGCGCGTAGGCGGTGGGTACCGTGCCAATGAGAATCAGCATGATCAGCCCCATGCCCTTCTGTCCGTCGTTGGAGCCGTGGGCGAAGCTGACGCCAGTGCAGGTCAGCACCAGCAAGGCGCGAATCCAGAACGGAGGCGGCTCGTCGCCCTTGGGGGCTTCATACAGCGCCTTGTTGGGGATCACCGCCTTGCATAGAAGCAGCAGAAGGGCGGCGCCGGCAAATCCGACCATGGGCGATAGCAGCAGCGATTTGCCAATGTTCAAGGCCTGGCCCCAATCTACTCCACTTGTTCCGGTCTTGACTGACATCAGTTGGTTGGCAATTCCCACTCCGATGATCGACCCAATCAGCGTGTGTGAACTTGATGCAGGCAATCCAAGCCACCATGTCCCGATATTCCAAATGATGGCGGCAATCAGCAGGGCGAAGACCATTGAAAACCCGGCCTTGCCTCCCACCTGCAGAATGAGTTCCACGGGCAGCAACGAAACGATTCCGAATGCCACCGCGCCGCTTGACACCAGCACGCCGATGAAATTCCACATGCCCGACCATACTACGGCCACATGCGGCTCCATTGAATGCGTATAGATCACGGTGGCTACGGCGTTGGCCGTGTCATGAAATCCGTTCACAAACTCAAAGCCCAGGGCCACCAACAGCGCGATGCCAAGCAATACGAAGGGCATCACTTCCGTGGAATGAATGGCCACGAGGTCGGACACCAGATGAGTTCCTGCATAGATGAATCCGATAATCAATGCCACGCCAAAGACGGCCATCCCGATTTTTGCCGACTTTCCCATCCCACCTGTCATTTTTGAGTCTAATACCGATACTTTTGCGTCCAACACCGGTGCGCCTGTCGCCATGTCACATTCTCCCTTTCTCAATGCCTACAGATGAGGATCGGGCTCCCCCCTCAGTAGGAACCCGCTCACCTCGAAAGTGCCGTTGCTTACTCCCTTGGGGTTCAGTTGCCCGCGGCCGCTGCTTTGTGCCCGTGGTGCTCGACATGCAATTTGGCCGCTTCGGCGGCGTGATGGGTGGCATGATGCGCGTGCCCCTGCGCCGTGTGTGCATGATGTGCGGCTATTGCGTGGTTGCCTTCTTCGTGATGCTTGGCGGCTTCGCGATGGTGAATCGCCGCGTGCTCATGGTGCTCCGCTGCCTTGTGATGATGCGCTGCTGCCTCTTTAGACATGGTCGCCCCCTTTAAGCTGTGATGATTGGCCCTGCGGATACTGACAATAGATCCCGATTGTTACGGGAATGTGAGCGTATTGTGAAGCTTCAAGCCGCCGATGGGGCATGGCAGCTTGTGGGAAGGGGGTTTGTGCCATGGACATCTTGGCCATGCCCGCACGGGCGGACCGTCGAAAGAACTTCTCTTGCGCAGCCTTCCCCCGGCATATGACTTGATCAAAAATGTAGGGATTTGATATCCTTACTGTAGGGATTGGAGGTAGGGAAATGGCAAATTCCAGCGTCATTAGCACGAAGGGACAGGTTACTGTCCCCAAGAGGATTCGAACTCGATTGGGCCTGAAGGTGGGCGACAGGGTTGAGTTCGTGGTGCAGGGAAACCAGACCGTCATCCGTCCGCTTCGACATGCTGGAAACCCATTCGAAAAATACGCCGGGGTTTTGGGAACATTCCCCGGTGGAATCGCAGAGATCAACGATTGGGTCCGGAGCCTCCGGGACGAGGAGCCTGAAATACGGTGAGAACCGCCATTGATACGAATGTGATCTCCGCGCTCTGGTCCGGTAGCCCGGTCGTTGCACAAGTGACAGCCTTGCTCGGGCGCGTAGCAACCGAGGGGGCACTGGCGGTGTGCGGGCCGGTGTATGCGGAACTTGTCGCACATCCGAAAGTCACTCAGCAGTTCGTTGATCAGTTCCTCGCCACAACACGCGTGGAAGTGGATTTTGACCTTGATGAACCCGTATGGCGCGAGACGGCGTCGCGGTTTGCCGACTATGCCCGTCGAAGAAGGAAATCGGCGGGCGGGGAGGCAAGGCGTTTGGTGGTCGACTTTCTAATTGGCGCACACGCGTCACTGCATGCTGACCGTCTGTTGACTTTTGACCCCAGCTTTTACACAAAGGATTTTCCCAAGCTCCCGTTGATTGGATTGGAGGCATTGTGAAGGAAACCGTCATCATTTCAGCCTGCCGCACGGCGATTGGAAAATTCCAGGGTTCGCTCACACCATTTTCCGCAGTGGATTTGGGAGCGGTTACTGTCCGCGAAGCGGTGCGCCGGGCGGGCATCGATGCCGAATCGGTGGATGAAATCATCATGGGCAACGTGGTCTCCGCGGGTCTCGGCCAGAACCCGGCGCGGCAGGCGGGGCTGAAGGGCGGTCTTGCGAATCGCGTAGCCGCCATGACCATCAACAAGGTCTGCGGCTCGGGCTTGAAGGCCGTGGCGCTGGCGGCCCAGGCCATTGAAACCGGCAATGCGGAAATCGTGGTGGCGGGCGGAATGGAATCAATGACCAACTGCCCCTACCTGCTGCCCCAGGCCCGCGCCGGTCTGCGGATTGGCCACGGCAAGGTGCTGGACTCCATGATTACAGATGGTTTATGGGACGCGTACGAAGACTTCCACATGGGGATGACGGGCGAGCTGGTGGCCGAAAAATACGGTATCACCCGCCAGCACCAGGATGCCTACGCCGTGGAAAGCCATCGCCGCGCCATCGACGCTATCAAGAACGGCCGCTTCGTCAATGAAATTGTTCCCATCTCCATCAAGCAAAAGAAGGGCGACCCCATTCAGTTTTCGACCGATGAATCCCCTCGCGCGGATACGTCGCTGGAAATACTGGCCAAACTCCGGCCCGCCTTTAAGCCCGATGGCACGGTGACCGCCGGGAACGCCCCGGGCACGAACGACGGCGCAGCAGCGCTGGTGGTGACGTCGGCGGAAAAGGCTCGAGGGCTGGGTAAGACTCCCATGGGGCGGGTGGTGGGGCAGGCAGTAAGCGGCGTAGAGCCCAAGTGGGTGATGATGGCCCCCGTGGACGCGATCCGCATGCTGCTGAAGAAACTGCATTGGAAGATTGAGGACGTGGACCTCTACCAGTTAAACGAGGCGTTCTCCGTCCAGGCCATCGCCGTCATCGAGCAGTTGGGCCTCGACCCGGCGAAGACCAATGTGAACGGTGGCGCCGTGGCGCTCGGCCACCCGATTGGCGCCTCCGGCGCGCTGGTCCTCGTGACGCTGCTCTATGAAATGGCCCGGCGCAATGCGAAACGCGGCATTGCCGCACTGTGCCTCGGGGGCGGGAACGCCGTGGCGCTAGCGGTGGAGCGCCCCTTCGATTAAACAGCGATTACCCGCCGAAAGAATCGCCTGGGCGACTTTACGAGCCGCCTCCGGGTTATCCTCTGCCCCCTTCCACGAAACGGGCCTGCCGTTCGAGCGTGCTTTTGACCGCCTCTTCCACCACCCGCGCGGCATCCTTAGCCTTTGCGGCCAGCAAATTCCTTGAGCCGCGCTTCGGTATTAGGAGTAAAGTTAATTTCCATGCCTGCCAGGTTGGAAGCCTGTGGACTTGATGTCAACGCATGGGGCGCAGGGTAGAAAAACCCCTCACCCGGCGGCGCATGGCCGCCACCCTCTCCCCTCGGAGAGGGAAAATCATTCCGGCCTTCTCCCTGGGAGGTTGTCTCAAAACTGGGGGGAGTGGCAAGGAGAATGCTAAGGGAAGGGGCATGAGCCAGGAAATACGAGCAGACTACAATCAGACGTTTTTATTTCCGCCGAGTTTGGAGGACTGGGTAGCGGCGGATCATCCGGCGCGGTTCATCCGCGAGTTGGTGGAGGCGCTGGATATGACGGAGCTGGGATTTGAGCAGCGCGGGTGCGAGGAGGGGCGGCCGCCGTATGGGAACGATCTGCTGTTGAAGATCTGGCTGTACGGGTACCTGGGGCGCATCCGGGCGACGCGGCAGTTGGAGAAGGCGTGCAAGGAGCACCTGTCGCTGCTCTGGCTGACGGGATTGAAGGCGCCGGACCACAACACGCTCTGGAGGTTCTGGGCGGAGAATCGCACGGCCTTGCGCAAGGTATTTCGGGCGAGCGTGAAGGTGGCGGCGGCGCAGGGATTGATCGGAATGATCTGTCACGCCGTGGATGGGACGAAAATTTGAGCGGTGGCGTCGCGGCGCACGACCGAACATCGGGAAGATTTGGAGAAGCTGCTGGCGAAGGTGGAAGAGGAATTGGGCAAGATGGAAGCGGAGATCGAAGCGGCGGAGCTGGAGGTGGGGGGCGATTACCGCTTGCCGACGGGATTGCGGAAGCAAGAGGATTTGCGGCGAGCGATTCTGGAAACGCTGGGGAAGATGCGCTGGGCGGAGCGGGCGCACTTGAATCCGCAGGAGCCGGAGGCACGGCTGATGCCGTGTGAAGGGCGGCAAGACCCGGCGTACAATGCCCAGGCGGTGGCGGACGCGGAGGCGCAAATCGTGGTGGCGGCGGAGGTGGTGAATCAAGAAGCGGATAACGCGCAGTTGATACCGATGCTGGAGGAAGTGGAGGCGAACCTGGGGAAGGTGGCGGAGACGACGGTGGCCGACGGCGGGTATGTTTCCGGGGAGCAGTTGCAAGAGGCTGAGGCGCGGGGGCAATCGGTGTTGGTAGCGGGGGGAGTGGAGATGGGTGGCCCGCAGCGCGGTGAATATCACAGCACCAAGTTCACCTATGACGAAGCCGGAGACGAAGTGATCTGTCCGCGAGGCGAGCGGCTGCGGTTCGAAGGCATGGAGAACAAAGGCGGGGAGCGGGAAGTGCGCAGTTACCGTTGTCAAAGTTATGAACAGTGTCCGGTGCGGTCGCTGTGCAGCAAACGGCGGGACGGACGGCGGATCGAAATCAGTCCGCAATATGGCGCGCTGCAGCGGCAACAGGACAAACGCCAGGCCCCCTGGGGCAAGGCGCTGCTGCGCCAACGCAGCGGGCTGATCGAACCGGTGTTCGCCACGATCAAACAGGCCATGGGGTTCCGCCGCTGGACGGTGCGCGGACTGGACAACGTGCGCGCCCAGTGGGCGATGTTGTGCACCGCATACAATCTGAGGAAGCTCTACCAACACTGGCGGACGAGCCGGCGCCCGAAAAAGGGAAATTCCTGGCCCCAAGGCGTCCCAACGTTCCTGTCGCGCCTGGCCGCCCAATCCCAACCTCAGCTCGGGCTACGCGCCCTGCTCGCACCACTGCTCTGCACCACATCACTCCGGCCTGCAACGGCTGGCTTTTGAGACGATCTCCTGGGGGGAAGGTGGCCGAGGGACGAGGTCGGATGGGGGGTCTTTTCAGGGGGGTTCGCGTGCCAACCGCCCTAAGGCGCATCCATCCAAGGCGATGTGTGTGCCAGCCATAGTTGAAGAGTAATCGCCACAAGAGGTGAAAAATCAATGCGATCAATCAGCGGAATCGGTGAAACAGCGGTGCATGTTGCGGACCTGGAGCGCTCCCTGGGATTTTACCAGGGACTTTTCAAGTTCAAAAAAATTGCCGGGGATGAGCGATTCGCGGCGTTGCGCGTAACTCCCGAGCAGGTGTTTCTGCTCTTTAAAAGGAATGCCACGCTTGAGCCGGTGCACACTCCAGGGGGGATCATTCCTCCGCACCATAGCGAAGGCCAGCTCCACTTTGGCTTTACCATTCCCGCCGCCGAATGGAGCGCGTGGCACCAACACCTTACCCATCACAATATTGCCATCGAATCTGAAGTCAACTGGGCCCCGGGCGTCCGCAGCCTCTACTTCCGCGACCCCGACGACCACCTTGTGGAACTTGCAACGCCGGGTTTGTGGGGCGATGAATAAGCCTTGCGAGTTTTCGTTGGGAATCGCGGCGCGAATCGGCTTGAAATGACGCTGCTAGGTCGTCGGCCCCGCAGGCGCAGACGGCGCCGGTTTTGGCTCCAGGCTCAATTGCTCAATACCGAGAGCCTTGGCGCGATCCAGCCAGGCTTCCCGGGTGAGTTTCGAGGTGGCCAGCTCACGGACGATGCGGAACGGTTGGGATCCAGTCAGAGGGTAATTCAAAATGGCCCACCGCCGAATTCTAGCATGAGCACAATGCGGCAGGCGCGCCGGGGTCTGATGCAGCGCCTGCCTTTCGCCCAGCACGCCAATGTAGAGGCGGCTTTACGCCGCCACGCAGACGTAGAGCCGGGCTTGAGCCCGGCATGCCGGCCGCAAGATCTACGCTACAACTTGCGCCCGCGTGACGCGTAACGGGAACATTCACTCTTTAGCCTTTCGCCTTCACCCATTAGACGCCCATGGCGGCGTAAAGCCTCTACAACCGGGAGCCGACCTCAAGGTCGGCGCTACAGATTGCAATCCATGTGCCGCACCGCATTGGAGCCCGGCGCGGCGATCGCCGCGCCCAATTGCCCAGCGGCCACCGACAACTGCAATCCGGCAACGGGCCTGTGCCGGCCTTCATCCCTCGACGGCGCTCCACACTCCCCCACATCGTTATCGGCGGAAACGTCCGCCGGGATGAAGGGGTGCGCGATCACGCACCCTAGAACGTCCCCAGGGCAGCCTCGCCCTAGGATTTGATCGGAACGGCCATGGCACATCCCCAATTCCGGCGCGCCTTGCTGTAAACACTTGAATCAAAGGTGCTCTAATGGGCGGCCGAAGGCAGACCTATCAAAACCAGGTCCGGTCCACCGCGCACATTGGAATTGTAGCGGCCGGTTTACCCCAGGCTTGTCCAAATTGCATTTCGGGATCATCCATGAAAGCCCGAGCAGCGGGACCGGTGGTTTCGCCCCACGGTTTTGGGGGAGGCACCTTTGCCTCAGCAGGATTCAGCGAAAGGTAACCTGATTTTTGCCTCAACCTTTACCGGCGAACTGCCGAAAATCCCAGCGGAGCGGTGTGCCTCGAACAAAATTCTTTCGGCCCCCCCCTTTATGAGGGGCTATCGGCTGTATCGGATGGAAAAATGAGGGAATAATTTGCGGGATTTGGGCAAGCACCAATGCCCGATCCGAATCTGATTCTTGCCTCAACCTTTACCAGAAAACTGCCGATAATCCCAGCGGAGCAGTGTGGCCCGAGGGAAAATCTGCGGCCCCCCCCCCTTTATGAGGGGCTATCGGCTGTTTCGGGCGGGAAAATGAGGGAATAGTTTGCGGGATCTAGCGGTAGTTTACTGCGAAA
>PLSX01000007.1 GCA_003165315.1 Acidobacteriota bacterium | reverse complement strand
GCCACCTCGAAATTCGGGCCATAGATGGCAACCGCCGCGCCGCTGAGTAACTTCGCCTCCTGCGCCTCAGACATCAGGCGCTTCTGCCGGGAGCTGATCGAGCACGTCTCCACCACGTGCTCCCAGGTATAGGCTGCCTGCGTGGTGAACGCGTGCTTGGGGATCGGATCTTTGGCGAAATATCCCTTCGCCATGTAGTAATCCATCCAGTCCGTTGGATAGTTGCCCATGACGCCATGACCGGCTTTCCTGCCTATGGAGGGGTGATCGGTAAGCAGGCTATAAACGACGCTGTCATAGCCCAGATCCCTGAGCGCCTCTTGAAACAGCGCGAAAACCTCCTCCTGCGAGGACGCACCGTTGGATCGGGTGATGAATTCTTCAAGGATCATTCGTGCCTCTGGTCGGCCCGGCGACCATAACCTGTGATTGATTCTCAGTCAATTCACTCCTCTTAAAGTGGTAAGCGAGTGCAACGTGTTCCGGGCATGTTCCGCGCAATGGACGGGGTTGCGCAGGAACTTTCAGGAGCCGGCGGATTCCTCTTCGACACCAGCCATTTGCTTTACGAGCTGCAAAAGGCGTCGTCTTACCTTGGTGTCGCTTATCCGCCTGTATGCCCGGATCAATTGTAGGGCGCTGCTGCTGTCGGCGGCGTTCACAGCACCGGACGTGTCTGCCGCCGTGTCCGCATCACCCCAAAATGCTTGCGGCGGTAGTCCACAAATCGAGGCGAGCGTGAGCAGCCGGTGCAGTGGCACGGCGTCTTTTCCGTTTTCGTACTTTTCTATTTGCTGGCCTGACACTCCAAGCTTTGCCCCGAAATCACGCCGCGACAATCCTCGCTCAAGTCGCACCTCTTTGATCCTGCGTCCAACTTTCAAAGCAAGCTGGGGGGCGCTATAGTCTGATTCCAGGGAGCTAACCGGTTCCACCCTACGATCCATGCGCTATTTTTGCCCGCAACTCCCTCACCCACTTTAGCGCCTCCTTCATGTCAAGCCATCGCGCTGCGCCCTTTTGGAACTCTTTCTGCCTGGAGTCCGACAATTGCTTGGCAACATACTCCTCCGCGCTGTCGCCGCGCCGATGTATAAGCTCGTTTGCCGCAAGCAGAGTCTCTTTCGAAAGCTTCATAAATGGCGACCTGCTACGGGTTAATGGCTCAGATGAACTCAGCCAGTCTATAGCCCGAAAGATGAAACCTCGCAAGTGCATCGGGGGAGAAGGTTTCAGTTTGAAACACGGCGGGCGCGATTGTGGGTGTCGCAAATCGCCAGTGAGCCCCTGCCCTTTCCCGCCTCACGTGATCATGTGGGGCGCCACGATGGTGATGAACTCGCGCGACGTAATCACTTTAGTTTTCTTCCAGAATTTCGGAAAATGCCGCTGGTTGCCGGTCACCAGGTAGTCGGCGCGCGCGGCGTCGGCGCATTCCAGGGGTTTTTTGCATATCCCCGCAAAAACCATCATTCCAGAATCAAGCAACCAGAGCCGCTCGATTTGAGGGCAGGCCAATCAGTGCGCGGATGATCGTGTCTACATTGAGGGCATCCGGCGCTTTCTGGAACTCAAAGCGCCCCTGGAGATTGATGTGCTGCCAGGCGTTGGGGGAAACCTTCTTGGTTGCCTCCGCGCCCTGCATATCCCGGGTTCTTTCCTGGTGTTCCAGGAGCCGTGAGAGGATCGAGGCGTTGTAAAAGATGATGCAGTTAGCAATCAGGCGGCTGCATTCCGCCCAGAGTTCCTGCTCGTACTCAGTCTTGAAGCGGAGCTTGCCGAAACCGGCGTGGGAGATGGCGCGGCATAGCTGGGGTCGCCTCACGAAACGGAATATAAAGCACGTTAAGCTTTAGTAACATTCTATGAAGTAGACGTATTCAGCGTTGATGTGCGGCTGGGAGTCTCTTTGCGTCCAATGCTGCAATGCATCTTTCCGGCTGCTGTAAAGCCGATTTGATTTTACGGACTGCTTCGAGAAATACGGGAAGGTTATCTTGGTCCATCTCGAATTTATAGGAGAATTTGTCCAGCCCCTTACTATTTCCAGCCAAGCTGCTCTTGCCATTCGACCATCCTGCACTCGCTTGATAAAGGGGGCCTTCACACAACACCAGTCCCTGACAATCATAATTAGGCGCTATAAACCTTGCGAGCTTTGAGATGTCAAATATCAGGTCGTCGAATCTGTGAGGGTAATCTTGGCTTTCATAAAGTATATTGACACCAATGCTACAAGAATTTTTCCAGCCAGCAGGTTCTCTTATCTGCTGAAAGACTTTGGTTCTGTAACCGGAATTACCCGTCACTTCCACTTCCAAGCCCGGCCCCCCGCCCAGTGTGAGTGTGTATTTACCTACAGGCTCGGAAGGAACAACAAATGAATCCGATGCGGCTTCGATGTTGGAGGCTTTGGTTTCAATAAGGTTCATGATGTCGGTTGTCATCCGCCGCAATTCGGGATCATCAATGGATGCATACTTACGCAGGATCGCATCTTGGACTTCTTGATATTTCCGCTCTTCCGTGGCTTTGGGACGAAATAATCTTTGGAGAATGCTAGTTTTCCCTTCGGCGGCTTTTACGAGGTCTTTACCATGTGGCATACTTTGGCTTCCTTCAATCGGGCGGTGCTTGGCAAGCTACAGGCAGAAGAACATTAAATATAGTTAAGATATTGTGACAATAGGCAGAGCTAAACCAATCCCGAGGCTGGAATCCAGCGGTAAAGAGTTGGAATCGAAACGCTGAGGTT
>PLSX01000006.1 GCA_003165315.1 Acidobacteriota bacterium | reverse complement strand
CCAACGGATGATCCACTGGGTTCATCGCTACTCCGCGCACCGTGGGACGAATACCCATCCAACGCTTACGGCCGGCCTTGCCTATGCTCACGTTCTCATGGTCCAAATTTCCGAGCTGCCCGACCGTTGCCACGCACTCGATAAAAACCTTACGAACTTCTCCAGAGGGCAAGCGCACCTGCGCGTATTCGCCTNNTGGTGGCCACGCACTCAATGAACACCTTGCGGACTTCCCCAGAGGGTAGGCGCACCTGGGCGTATTCGCCTTCTTTGGCCAGCAATTGAGCAGCGCCGCCGGCGCTACGAACCATTTGGCCGCCCTTCCCGGGACGCAATTCAATGTTATGAATCATGGTGCCAACGGGAATGTTTTTCAGTGGCAGAGAATTGCCGTTCACAATATCCGAGTCTGGACCGGAAACCACATGATCCCCAACTTTCAGGCCCTGCGGATAAAGGATGTAGCGTTTTTCGCCGTCGGCGTAGTTCAGCAGGGCGATGAACGCAGACCGATTCGGATCATACTCGATGGTGGCCACGCGCGCGGGAATTCCCGTCTTATCGCGCTTAAAATCCACAATGCGGTAGTGGCGCTTGTGCCCACCGCCGCGGCGCCAAATCGTGAGTTCACCCTGGTTGTTCCGGCCTGATATTCGATTTTTCGGCTCCAAGAGCGGCTTGTGCGGTTTCGAGGTGGTAATTTCCTCAAATGTAAGGCCGGTCGCAAACCGTCGTGTTTCCGTATAGGGTCGGTAAGTTTTGATTCCCATAACCTTCATCTTCCGCGGCACGCGCCGCTTAACTCGTCAAGCTCGCTTACGCTATTTCCGAATACTCCGGAATTTTCTCCCCTGACCGGAGCTTGACATAAGCCTTCTTCCATTCCGGGCGGTGGCCAACCGTCTTCCCCCGGCGGCGCTCCTTGCCTATAAAGGTCGAGGTGTGCACCGATTCCACTTTAACTTTGAAAACAATTTGTACGGCTTCCTTGATCTCGGTCTTAGTAGCGTGTGGATCTACTTTGAAGCAAAGCGTTCGGCTGGCTTCTTTTGCCGCCAGGCTTTTTTCCGTGACAATAGGTTTCTGCAAGACTTGGTAAGGGCTCCGATTCATTTCAGCGCCTCCTGGAGCCGCGCGAGTGCCCCCTCAGATATCAGCAGCTGATTGTGGCTCAGCACGTGGTAAGGATGAAGTTCGTGCCTTCGCACCATTTCACATCCCCTTACATTCCGTGAGGAAAGCGAGAGGTTGTGGTTGGCGGCATCATCCACTACAAGCACACCCTTTTCCAATCCCAGCTTTTCGAGCGCGCCAGTAAAGCCTTTGGTCTTGGCTTCGGCAAAATTGAACTGATCCACAACCGTAATTTTGTGCTCCTGGTACTTTGTCGCCAGAGCTGCCCGCATCGCCCCACGCAGCATTCCCTTGGGAAGATCGTACGAGTAATCGCGTGGTTGCGGACCATGGGCGATGGAACCGTGCCGCCACAGAGAACTGCGTGAACTTCCCGCACGTGCGCGTCCAGTTCCCTTCTGCCGCCACGGCTTCTTCCCGCCGCCTCGCACTTCGCCGCGGCTTTTGGTGGCGTGGGTGCCGCTACGTTGGCTGGCCAGGAACTGCTTGACCGATTCCCATAGCAAACTCTGGTTGGGCTTCCCACCGAATATTTCGTCGGCGATCAGAAACTCCCGAACCGTTTGCCCTTCAAGATTTTTTACTTCAACAGTTGCCATGATCGTCCTTCTGTCGACTGCTATCTGCCTACCGTTTACTTATGGGGCGCCTTGGCTTTGTGCACGAGCACATATCCACCCTGGGGGCCAGGAACCGAAC
This sequence comes from Acidobacteriota bacterium, assembly GCA_003165315.1. GTDB lineage: Bacteria > Acidobacteriota > Terriglobia > UBA7540 > UBA7540 > Bog-366. Next base: position 832 of record PLSX01000006.1, on the reverse strand, counting down.
CCTCCACCAGCAGCGTGTTGTCATCCGTCAGCACCTGGACCACGCGGAGATTCCTCGCGGTTACCTGCACGTTGCCCGTGTGGCCTGCAGCGCGCATACCTTTGGTAACACGTGAAGGGAATGCCGATGCGCCAATCGATCCCGGCGCGCGGTGGAACATGGAACCGTGTGATCCGGTCCCTCCGCCAAAATGGTGCCGCTTATGAACTCCCGCAAATCCGCGACCCTTGGAGGTGCCAACCACATCCACAAATTCGTTGACGGTAAAAAGATCTACCAGAACCTTGTCGCCAACATTGACGTCGCCGCCATCAGCAGCCAACCGGATCTCCCGAAGAAATCGCACAGGATTTGCGCTGGCCTTCTTAAAGTGTCCCTCACGGGCCTTTGTGACTCGCCGGGGGGGAGGCACTTCCACCAAACCCAATTGCGCGGCGTCATAGCCATCAGACTGGGTCGTTTTGCGTTGAACAACTACGCAGGGCCCCGCTTTCAAAACTGTCACGGGGATCACGTCGCCGTTTTCCGCAAAAACCTGCGTCATTCCAAGTTTTTTCCCGAGTATCGCGTTTACCATGTTCATCACTGGTCCCTTGTCACTTGTCTTTTGTCATTTGTCCGTTACTCAGGTATTCACCTGCCGAGGACAAGGGACAAAGGAGAAGGGACGTACTTACTTAGTATGTTCTTTGCCAAATGCCTTAATTTCGATGTCCACTCCCGAAGGCAAATCGAGCTTGGTCAATGCTTCGATGGTCCCCGAGGTCGGCTCTAGGATATCCACCAGCCGCTTATGTGTCCGAATCTCAAACTGCTCCCGCGATTTCTTGTC
>PLSX01000061.1 GCA_003165315.1 Acidobacteriota bacterium | reverse complement strand
CAGATACGCTACATAATAGATGTAAGTGCTCTAGCGGCCTATTTGCCCATTCACTGATGACTGGCTTGAGGGCGGTTCGCGAACCGCCCCCTATTACCCGGAACCCCGACTCCCCTCGGGAACGCCTACCCCGCAAAGATAAATTCCTACCGGCAGAAAATTGCGGCGACAATTTGGCATTCTTTGAAAAATATATCTCCCAAGTTGAAATAGATGCCAATAATTACCTTGACAGCTATCATGGCCTCTGGGCTAGGATGTAGGCGGAAGCAAAGCCGGAAGTCCGATGTCCGAAGTCCGACGCCAAAATCTTGCCGATTTCGGACATCGGACTTCGGACCGTTCCGGCCCTTCCCCTATTCACTTGGAGGTTTTTATGTCACTGATGAAGAAAAGAAGGATCAGCGATAAGGGAATTGCCGCCAACCGGGCGAATGGAAGTCTGACGCATGGCCCCGCCACGCCGAAGGGGCGCACGCGGGTTCGCGAGTCCAACACCCGCCATGGGTTTTACTCCGAGGGTGAGACCGAGGCGCTGGCCTGCCTGGGCGAAGATCCCGCCGAGCTCGAACGGCTGCGGACGAGGCTTTACGAGGATCTGCAAATTCCCAATGGATTGGAGCAGGAACTGGCGGAGCACCTGGTGCAGGTCTTTTGGCGGTGGAGGCGTGCCGGCTGCATGCAAGAGGGCTACGCCTTGCGGCGGGCCAAAGATGAGAACCTGACGCGCGAAGACCGGCTGCACGCGCAGATGATGCGGTTGAGAATCACGGCGGATACCTTGCGGCAGCTCGGAGCATCCGTGGCCCATCAGCATTACATTACGAAGTCCACGGACCTAGCCATGATGAAGCGCTTGCACCTGGAGGGAGTGGTGAAAGAGATGGGAGAAATCGCTCTCGACCTGTTCTACCGGCTGGAGGAGAGAGGCGACAAGGATGAAGACGGGCTCCCCATTGATGAAGAGGAACGGGCTCGGCTGGTGGTTGCCCAAGTGAAGTCGATCTTCTGTATAGGACAATACAACAAGCCCAAGGTGGGGGCGGGCGGAAACTTGAGTCCAGGCAGACCCTTGGAAAATGAGGCAGAGGCTGGCGTTGCCGATGCCACCCCGAAGCAATCGGCTTCCCGCTACTCTCCTGTGGAAGCGCAGGTGCGGGGGCGCGCCCGCCTGCTCTTGCAACAGAATCCTCACGCGACAGGTGGAGCTGTGTGAAGCCCAACGTACTGCAATCCTCAAGGAGTCTCTCTCTGGTCCATCACCCTACGAACGCGCGGCGGAAGTCGCCCTCGCTCACCCGGAAACCCCATTGATGCTGAGGATGGAAGAGTCCAGCCTTCGCCAGATCTGGCGAATCACCAACCTGCTGGTAAAGATGAAACACGGGCTCGCCGGGAAGATGCCCGGTGAAAAGCCCTGAGAACCCAATAATTTTTTGAAAATAAACATGTTGCTTGAAAATAGGGAGAGCGATATGGTTCAAGCAAAAGTGCAAGCAATTGAAAGCATGGCCGTTGCAAACCTCAATTGTAGCCTATTAAAGAGAGGAAAACGAGTGTCAAGAATGAAGGGATAACCCAATAAGTTGATGAAAACACAGGAGCGATTTGGAGCGATTCCAGCATAACCGAATATGTTCAACAAAAATAAGGGACTTATCGCTGGGAACCCAATAAGTTATAGAAAAGAAAATGAGTTACAAATTCAGGACGACGAATGATGCAGATGGAAGGGTGGAGGGGAAAAGATGAAGGGTGACGGATGAAGGGGGAAGGGAAGAGCATAAAGGATGAAGAATTCGAATAATCGGCAACGACAGCTTTTCGATGACTCCATAACCCGATGGCACACTCAATCGCAAATCACAAATCTGAAATCGCCAATGATTCAATGATCCGAGTCTTCTCAGCCCACGATTCCTTGGCCGGCGAGCGCGATGTTATTGCGGGTGGAGTTCTTAACGATGTACATGGCTTCGTCGGCTTTCCGCAAGAGTTCTTTGCGGGTGCGGCCATCCACGGGGAAGGAGGCGACGCCAAAGCTGGCGGTAACCTTCACATTCATCTTCTCTTCCGCGAAGTAGATGCGATTCACCAGCAAATCGCGAACGCGGCGCACCACCATCAAGGCGTTTTCCTTGGAGGTTTGGGGAAGCAGTACCACGAATTCGTCGCCACCATAGCGGAAAGCATAATCGATCATGCGCAGGTGGCCCTTAATGCTGTCGCCGATCATCCAGAGAAGTTTGGAACCCACCAGGTGCCCATGCTTGTCATTGACCTGCTTAAAATGGTCGAGATCGATGAAGATGACGGAAAATTCGTAGCCATAACGGTTGGAGCGGTAGATTTCCGTATCGAGGACAAAATTCAGATGCCGGGCATTGTAGAGCGAAGTGCAATCGTCGGTGATGGTCAGGGCGTGGATGCGCTGCACATAACGGGCGTTTTCAAGAGCGATGGCGGCATAATCCGCCAGACTCTTGAGAATGGGAATGTCTTCGTTGCCGAAACTGGGTTTGCCGAGGGCATTAACCAGTTCAATGACTCCCAGTACGTGGCCATGCGCTTTGATGGGGACGCAGACAATGGAACGGGTTTCAGTGTGAGTCAGCTCATCCACCTTGGGAGTGAAGCGTGGATCGCTGCGCGTGTCTTCAACCAAAAGAGGCTCACCGTGCTGGGCCACCCAACCTGCCACACCCTCACCCAGCTTCAGGCGAACGTCGCGCAGCTTATCCGCGCCACTGCCGATGGCAATTTCGAAGTAGAGTTCCTGGGTGTTCTCATCCAGCATCAACAGAGACCAGGTATCGGGCTGGAGCAGATCGCTGATCTTCTCCATGATGGTCTGAAGAATCTTCTGTAAGTCGAGCGTGGAAAAGAGGGCTTTGCCCACTTCGTGAAAGAGGGAGAGCCGTTCCACCTGGCGCCGCAGTTCGAGTATCTCTTCTTCGGGTCCCATTACTTTTCCAAGTTCACGCCGGATAAAGGCACGTATAGACCTTTTAAACTATTGAGCCGGGCTTTTCAACCCTTTTGTCAGACCCATTGGTACCAGCAAGAAATCTGGGGGTACCCTGTTAAAGCATTTGACACTGTTATGCATGGGAAAATATGATGCAAGAGGCTGGATTGGCTGGAAGTTATCAAGGTTCAACCCCTATGTCCGCATTCGGTGAGAATCTTCGGCGTGAGCGAGAGATGCGAGGAGTAAGTCTGGACGAAATCTCTTTCGCGACGAAGATCAGTCTGCGTTTTCTCGAAGCCATCGAACGGGAAGATTTCTCCAAACTTCCCGGGGGAATATTCTCGCGCAGTTTCATTCGCACTTACGCCCGCTACCTGGGTTTGGATGAAGACCGTGTGGTGGCCGAATTTCAGCTTGCCGCACAACCCCAGACGGATTTTGATTTGCATCGGATGGCGGCGGGCAATTCCCGTTTCGGGCGTCCGGGAGAAAGAACGACGTTGATTGCCACAGTGGTTGCGGTGGTACTGCTTGCGAGTGGCTACCTGCTTTTCCGTTATACACGGCGCGCGGCGGAAGCTCCGGCCCCGCCTTCTCCGGCTCCTATTGTGATTTCCAAACCGGCTACCCCATCGCCCACTCCCCCAGCTCCTACCTCTCTCGACGCCACGGCAGCGGGGGATCATCCTGTTGCCGGACTTGCGGCAGTGCCCCCGGTTGCCCCGGGCACAGTGTCGACGGCCCCGGGCACCAGTCCCAATCAACAGGATCGGCCAGTGGCGGGTCTAAACCCTGCAGCCGCTCCCATCCCTCCAACGAATAGCCAGCAGGAGATTACGCCCGCTGCTGGTGCTGATATGGTGTTGCAAATTGCGGCAACGGAACGCGCCTGGGTGGCGGTGGATGCTGATGGAAAGACTGTTTTCCAACGGGTGCTGAATCCAGGTGAAGTGCAGGCCCTGAAAGCGCACACATCCTTTGACGTGACGGCGGGAAACGCGCAAGCCGTTATTCTTACATTGAATGGCGAGACGCTCAAACCATTGGGGCGTCACGGCGAGGTGAAGTCCCTCCATCTCACGCGTGAGGATTTGAAAAACACCACACCGTGAGGTTCAAACTTTGTCCGCACGTCTGGTGGACCTAATTCGCTCCGGCAAGGCGCCTGAAACGATCCGTCGCAAGGGCGCAACCGGGAATCTGCCTATACCTGCGGAAGAGAAAATCGAAGTCCTGGCATTCCTTGCAACGGCCGGTGACCAGGACTTGAGTGCGCAGGCGTTCCAAACCCTGCAAGCGTGGGACCGCGCGGAAGTCCGCCGCATCATGGCCAGCCCGCAAACCGCTCCTGAAGTACTCCGTTTTGGGGTGGAGCACCTTGCCGCAGTGCATGAAGATCTTCGCGATGTCCTGCTCTGGAACCCCAGCCTGCCTGCGGAATCCCGCAATCTTTTACATAATGCTATTCTTGCTGATCCTGCTGAGGTTAAGGTAGTTGGTGAGTATGCAAGCGGCCCATCATCGGCAGCCCTGGAAGAATTACCTGCCAATCCTGATTCTGCGCTTGCGCCCATTCCGGATTCCCTGCCGGCACTCGAGGGGCAGCCAGGGCAAGAGGGGCAACCCCAGCCTGTCCCCCACACCGAAGAAGCGGCCATTGAAATTCTCGCCAAGTTGGCGGCAGGCGCGAAGATTGAAGACCTGACGGTTGCGGCCGTGGAGATTCCACCCGAAGTCACCATGCGTGACGACGAGCTCACTCAGAAACATCGGGAAACGCTGATTGAAAAGGTCAGTCGCATGACGGTGGTGGAGAAGATCAAAGCGGCGGTGACTGGCAACATGGAAACACGCGCGCTCCTCATTCGCGATTCCAATAAGATCATATCGCGAGCGGTGTTGCAGTCTCCCAAGATTTCTGAGACGGAAGCCGAGAACTATGCCGCTGCCAAGAATGTTTCGGACGAAGTGCTTAGGCTGATCGCCCAGAACCGCAAGTTCATAAAAAGCTACACCGTGCTGAGGGCTCTCGTCAATAACCCCCGCGCTCCCATCGACGTCACCATGCCTTTAATCATCCGGATCAACGAGCGAGATCTGAAAGGGCTTACCCTCAACCGTAATGTCCCCGATGTCATCCGAAGCCTGGCCAACAAGATGATCAAGCAACGGGAAGACGCCGGAAAGGTCAAACTCTTCAATCGGCACTAATCAAGGTGCGTTTTATAGTGCCTACTTCGTTGCGTGCTGAGCCAGAATTTCCGCGAATGCTTTCAGCATCTGGTCATGAACCAGACCGTTGGAGGCAAACACGTCGTCACCGAGTAAGTTGAAGGCGCCGCCCCGCACATCGCCGACTCGCCCACCCGCTTCCGTGACCATCAGCGTACCCGCAGCTTTGTCCCAGGGATTGAGCTTAAGTTCCCAGAAGGCTTCAAAGCGGCCGGCCGCCACCCAACACAGATCCAGCGCCGCCGAGCCTGCCCGCCTAATGCCATGGGAAAGTTCCGTGAAGTGGAAATAGAACTGGACGTTCAAGTCGTGATTGGTTGCAAACGGCGGAAAGCCTGTGGCCACGAGGCTCTCACTCAGGTCTTCCGTCGGCGAAACGTGCAGGCGCTGGCCGTTAAGATAAGCGCCTGCGCCGCGTTCCGCCGTATAGAGGTCGTTCCGGGTGGGATCGAACACGACGCCGGCAATCACCTCACCGAGAAAAGCGAGGCCCAATGTGACGCAATACACGGGGAAGCCGTGCGCGTAGTTCGTCGTTCCGTCCAGCGGATCGACGTACCAGCAATAGTCAGAAGCCGATTGATGGTTGCCTCCTTCTTCCGCCACGATGGCATGGTCGGGAAAGCGCTTACGCAAATACCCAACGATCAGGGCTTCGGATCGTCGATCCGCTACCGTGACCAGGTCCGACCGGCGTTTGTATTTGATTTCCAGCGGCTGATTGGCCAGCTCGGCGATAAGGGCACCCGCTTCCCTGGCGATTTCCGCTGCCGCACTGAGATAATCCGTCATGATTTCATTTCATCCATTGATTTAAATTTGGTGGAGGTTGGCACAGTGGAGCCGCCTGGTAAGGGGCGTTTGCCACCCTGCAATTATTCCGGGGACTCCACCAGTATGCGCGTTTGTCCTTCGCCTTCGGCCCATACTGCGCCATCCGCGAAGTACTCCTTTTTCCAGATCGGAACGATCTGCTTGAGGCGATCGATGGCAAATTGGCAGGCGGCAAACGCGGCGCGCCGATGTTCGGCGGTCACAATGATGGCCACGCTGGTTTCTCCAATTTCAAGGCGGCCCAGTCGATGTATTACGCCGATGCCATCAATCTCAAACTTCTGCTTTGCTTCGGCGCCCAGCTCTTCCATCTTGCGAACGGCCATGGGCTCGTACGCCTCGTATTCCAGATAAAGCGTGGAGCGCCCATGCGAATGGTTGCGAACAAAGCCTTCGAAAATCACGACCGCACCATCGCTCGCGGCGCGAAGCGGCTTTGCCAGGTCAGAGGCGAGGATCGGGTTGCGCGTGATGAGGAAAAAATCGCTGCCCGCGCCGCCGCTTACTGGAGGCATGAACGCTATCTCGTCTCCATCGCGCAATGATGTGGACGCGTTGGCAATCTCCTGGTTGACGGCGAGCACCAGCGAGCTTCCCACCGTGAGAAGTTGGGGAAAGCGGCTCTCACAGCGGCGCCGGAGACCTTCCACACATTCGCCCTCGGGCAGTTCCACCTGCTCCTGCGCGCAACCCGTCAGGTCGTGGGTGATACCGAAAAACAGCACCTTGACTTTCATTCGAGGCTCAATGCTCTTCTCAGAATCAGCAATTCCTATTCTCATTTAGTATACACGGCGGTTACGGAGGTGGCATGGAGAAACCCGCGCTTGGCCGTTAGTCCGGTAGTACTCCGATTGCTCCATCCACAGTCTCAGCAAGGGAGTTGGCAGGGCGAGATCATGGTGAGGCTGGCGCATCTCGACTCTTCCCGAGGACATGACGCAACGCTCCTTCAAGATCAGGGAATCGGAACTCATAGCCGCTTGCGAGCAGTCGCGAGGGATTGATGCGGGCGCCGGCAAGCAGCAGTTCTTCCGCCATCTGCCCCATTACCAAACGGGCGGCAAAAGCCGGCAAGGGGAAAATCGTGGGACGGCGCAAGACTCGCCCAAGCGTTTTTGTGAACTCCCGATTGGTGACAGGATTGGGCGCCACGGCATTCACCGGGCCGCGCAGGGAATCAGCAAGGATGGAGTGCGAGATCGCTCCCACCAGGTCATCAATGGCGATCCAACTCATGTATTGACGACCACTTCCGATTCGGCCCCCGACCCCCAATTTGAACGGTAGAAGCATGGTGGCCAGGCTGCCACCGGCTCTGCTGAGGACAATCCCGATACGCAGATTCACCACACGTATGCCACTGCGAATCGCGGACTCAGTGGCATCTTCCCAGGCCTTCGTAACCTCGGAGAGAAAGAGCGAACCGACGGAACTCTGTTCGTCCAACAATTGATCGCCTCGGTCGCCGTAGTAACCGATTGCAGATGCGGAAACAAGCACCGTGGGACGGCTTCGCAAGCATGCCAGTGTATCGCACAGGAGCCGCGTGCCTTTTATGCGGCTGTTAAGGATGCGACCTTTTTTCTCCGGCGTCCATCGGCCCACAATGCTCTCTCCTGCCAAATGGACGACGGCGTCGAAGCCTTCCAAGTCGCCTTCAGCAATGATGCTGGCGTCCGGGTCCCAGAAGATTTGGCCGCCGCCGGCTTGCGTCTTGGATCGGGTGAGAGTGACAATCTTATGGCCTTCTGAAGTCAGGAAAGAGATCAGCGCGCGGCCGATCAATCCGTTGGAACCCGTAATCAAAATGCGCATGGGGAGGGCCTTGTGGCTAGGGCGAATAGCCCGGAGTTTCCCGGCGAATGCCGGGCTTTCCCGCTGTTAACCCCCCGAAGCGTACCATACCAAAGCGGGTATGTGGGCTCCAGCATCCGGGTTGGGGTTCGCAGCTTGGTGACAGGGATCATGAGGGGCCCTAATCGTGGACAAGTCGTCCGAAAAAACCATTCCACCTAAATTCTTCCCATTGGATTGGCCACCCTACAACCTTTCAATCGTCCACAACCGGGAAAATTTAACTTAAACCGCCGGCTGCTGTTGCGTGAGGCAGTGCAAGGTGCCCAGGCCCAAGACCAGATCGATGGCGTGAATGCCCACCACGGGGCGGTCCGGAAAGAGTTCACCGAGCGTTCCCAGGGCAATGATGTCACGGGGATCGTTAAAGGTCGGAACCAGCACGGCGGCGTTGGTGATATAGAAGTTCGCATAACTCGCTGGCAGGCGTTGGCCATCGAGGTAGACAGGCGAGGGCATGGGCAGGGGCACAACCTCAAGCCGCGAGCCATCCTCCAGCCGCATGCTCTTCATGCGCTCCCAGTTTTCCTGCAGCGAACCGTAATTCACGTCGCGCATGTCCCTTTCCCAGCAGAGAACCACCGTGCGTGGATTCACAAACCTGCACAGGTCGTCCACATGCCCGTGCGTATCGTCGCCGGCAATACCCTTACCCAGCCACAGAACATTGGTCACGCCCAAATATTGTCGAAATACTTCGGCGATCTCCCCGCTGCCAAAGCCCGGATTGCGGACTTGAACGGCGGGATCGAGCAGGCATTCCTCCGTGGTCAGGAGCGTGCCGAGCCCGTTCACGTCGATGCTGCCGCCTTCCAAAACGAACGTCCTGCCCTTCGCCACAGCATCAAACATCCGGAGTTTTAGCGTCCGCGCGGCGCGCTCGGGAACCTGGCAATCCTTCCGCCAATTGGGATACTTGGCCCAACCCGTAAAGCCGAAACGCGCCACAGCAACATCAGGCCGTGGTGCATCACGCTTGACGAACATGGGACCGAAATCGCGCGTCCAACTGCGGTCGGTGGGAAAGCGGAAAAACTCCACGCGTTTCAGGTCCACGCCAATTCTTTTCAGAATGTGCCGAGCCTTGGCCTCGTGGTCTTTCGAGTTCACCAGGATGCGCACGATCTCGCCGCGCACAATGTGACGGACGATCTCACCGTACACCCAGGGGATGGGAGCGAATTTCTGCGGCCAGTCCGTGAGGTTGTGCGGCCACCCGATCCACGTCGCTTCATGCGGTTCCCATTCAGCCGGCATGCGGTATTGGGCTGAAGAACGGGAACTCGGGACTCGGGCCTCGGGACTCGGGTTTTGGGGCTTGGCATCCGGGTTTCGAGGTTTGCGCATGGTGGCTGAGCCTTGGCGACTTGGAATAAAATGCGGAGTAGTGGCCATTGCCTTTTCCCGAGCCCCGAGCCCCGGGCCCCGAGTCCCGAGATCCCGTTTTCCAGCCCCCAGCCCCGAGCCCCCAGTCCCTATTTTCTTTGCCACGGATCCTCGTCCAGATAGCGGTTGGTGATTTCAGTGTAAGCATCGATTCGCCGATCGCGGAGAAAGGGCCAGTTTCGGCGCACGTCCTCAATGCGGTTCAGATCGATTTCAGCCAGCAGGATCTCCTCGCGCTCGGATGTAGCTTCCGCCAGCACAATGCCAAACGGGTCGCAGATGAAGGTGGAGCCCCAGAATTCCAGGCCGGCGCCGGCGCTTGAGGTTTTTTCATAACCCACGCGATTGATGGCCGCGACGTATACTCCGTTGGCGATGGCGTGGCCGCGCTGAATGGTTCGCCAGGCGTCTCGCTGGGAAGGGCCGTACCGTTCCTTCTCCGCCGGGTGCCAGCCGATGGCCGTGGGGTAGAACAGGATGCTGGGCCCTTGCAAAGCCGCCAGGCGCGCGCCCTCCGGATACCATTGGTCCCAGCAGATCAGCGTGGCGATGCGGCCCACCTGCGTGTTGAAGGCGCGAAATCCCAGGTCGCCGGGGGTGAAGTAGAATTTCTCGTAGTAGGCAGGGTCGTCCGGAATGTGCATCTTGCGATAGAGGCCCACCACCTCGCCGGACGCGTCAATAATCGCAGCACTGTTGTGATAGACGCCCGGGGCGCGGCGCTCGAAGAGCGGGGCAACAATCACCACACCTCGCGCCCTGGCCACTTTGCCCAGAATTTCGGTAGTGGGGCCGGGAACCGTCTCCGCCAGATCAAACAGCGCGACGTCCTCGCGCTGGCAGAAGTATTGGGATTGGAAAAGCTCCGGCAGGCAGACCACCTCAGCGCCGCGCTGAGCCGCCTGCTCCACAAGCGCCGCGGCTTTTTGCAGGTTCTCCGCCGGACTTGGCGAGCACGACATCTGCACCAGTCCGGTTATGTATTTGGGCTTCAACGGCATCAGCATGAGACTACACAAATCGAGTTACTTTGCCAAGATTCCGAGTGCAATTAACACGCGGCCAACATATAGTTGCCGCAGTGGAAGATTTAATGGTTCCTTTAAATTCCGAATGGCGGGAACTTTAAGGATTCTTCCCTCGTATCTCACTGTGGAGGGTGAGCCGTGAGAGTCTTTTTGATAACATTGGCAGTTTCCATTTTTGAGACCATTTTCCTTTGGTCTTTCGGCCTGGCCCAGAAAATCTGGCCGGCTCATCCCCTTCTTGCCATCACTGTCATCGCTGGCGTTTCCGGGATTGTGATTCAGGCCCTCTTATCCCAGGATGCCCATAGCGGAAAGTCAAAATCCCATCCTTCGGCGGAGAATTAAATCGAGCGGAAGGACAAGGCCGGAATGGTTTTTGCCTCCTGGGGTGTCTCCCCTTCCAACCTTCGGATTGAGCTAAATTGCTTTATTTTCATATACATCGTGGCCTGAAATATTAAGAGCTTATCCGTAAATAAGTAT
>PLSX01000080.1 GCA_003165315.1 Acidobacteriota bacterium | reverse complement strand
CCGCCTTATCGACGGATTAGGGCACGATCACTTGTGGAGCGGAGATTTTAAACTTGCAAGCAAGAACCGAAGCTGAGAGGGGCACAAAGGCTGCTTGTAACACTCCAGTGGGTCTGCCTATCGTGCTACAATTAGTGAAGTATTAAAGAGGAATGGTGGGCGATACAGGATTCGAACCTGTGACTTCTACCGTGTGAGGATAGCACTCTACCGCTGAGTTAATCGCCCGCGGCAATTAATGAAGATAACAGATTTTGGGCCCACGGTCTAGACACTCCGGGGCGGATCTCGAGACTCAACTTCATGGAAAAAGCCGAACTGCAGAACCACACCGCCGTCGATCCCGAGTTGCTCAAACGCGTTCAGCAGTCCATTCAAAGCGTTATCAGGGGTAAGGATGAAGTCATCCAGCTTACCCTGGTGGGGCTGTTTGCGCGCGGCCATCTGCTGATTGAAGACGTTCCCGGCGTGGGCAAGACGACGCTGGCGCATTCGCTGGCCCGCTCCTTTAGCTGCACTTTCCAGCGCCTGCAATTCACTTCTGACCTGCTGCCTTCCGACGTGGTGGGCATCAGCGTATTCAGCCAGTCCACGCAGCGCTTTGAATTTCGGCAGGGCCCGATCTTTGCCAACATCGTTCTTGCTGACGAAATCAACCGTACGACGCCCAAGACCCAAAGCGCGCTGCTGGAAGCGATGAACGAAAATCAAGTGACAGTGGACAACCGCACCTACCCGCTGCCGCGGCCCTTTATGGTGGTGGCCACGCAGAATCCGATTGAGCACCATGGCACGTACCCTCTGCCCGAGTCGCAGATGGATCGCTTCCTGATGCGAATTCGCGTTGGCTATCCCACAATGGAAAGCGAAAAGGAGATTTTGCGGAATTTTGCCGACGCTGAACCGCTGGCGGAGATCAAACCCGTCATGAATGCGGAAGAGGTGCTGGAAGTTCAGGCGGCCGTGCGTCGCGTGAAGGTGGATGAAGAGTTGATGAACTACACGCTGGCAATTGTGGAGAAGACGCGCCAGCACGAATACCTGAGCCTGGGTGTAAGTCCGCGCGGCTCCATGGCACTCTTCCGCGCCGCCCAGGCCATGGCCGTGATGGAAGGGCGCACCTATTGCATTCCTGATGATTTCAAGCGTTTGGTGATTCCCGTCTTCTCCCATCGCTGCATCGTCAGCTCCCGCTACCTCTCAATCATGAAGAAATCCGACCAGTCGGAAGCCATCCTGCAAGAGATTGTTGAGTCCACGCCGGTACCGCTTTGAGGAGCAGTAGGCTGTCGGGGGAAAGCAGTGGGCAGCAAACGGCAATTTTTGCGATCTCGGCGGGGGTTGAGCAACGGCAGAAGCGATGAATTCCCTGGCAGGATGCACACCGCTTCCTGCGTTCCGCCTTCAGCTTACACCCCTACGCCCACCTGAGTTACAATCAATCCCCATGGCGACACTCACTCAACCCGCTTCCCGTGGCATGTGGCGGCATTACTGGTCAATGGCCCGTCACCAGATGTCACGTGTTGACCGTCCGGCGTGGCGCCGTTTCTGGCTGGCGATTATTGGCCTGGCATCAGCTTTCTTGCTTGCCTTGTATTCAACCGCTCTGGGTGAGACGGGCGCTTTCACAGCCTCCGTGGCGGCCGCATCCGCAGCATTGCTGCTCGCGGGTGTTGTAGCCGTCAACGTGGTGCCTTACCTCGCGCAACGCACGGCGCTGGAACGCTGGATGATCAAGGTGGAGTACCAGTTCACGCGCGAGGGTGTGGTCTACTTCGTGATCATCATGGTCATCGCCGTCGCCGGGCTCAATACCGGGAACAATCTGCTGTTCATCATTCTGGCCAACCTGCTTTCCGGAATTTTGTTGTCGGGAATTCTTTCTGCCATCGTGCTCTCGCAAATTGAATTAGATTTCGCCCTGCCGGAACACGTCTTCGCTGAGCGGCCTATGATCTCGCGACTGACGGTGCAGAACCTGAAGTGGATCTTCCCATCGTTTTCGCTGACCATATCGGCGCGCGATCCGCTTAAAGGGAAAAAGCGCAAGCGGGGTTCGACCCCAGTTTCACCGGCGCGCCAGATTCTGGACGCTCCCGTTTACGTGCCCTATATTCCCCACCGGTCAACAGTGACCCAGCACGTGGAACTCACTTTTCCCCACCGCGGCCGCTATACGCAGGAGGGATTTCGCGTTAGCACCAAGTTCCCTTTTGGGCTCCTGCTGAAGGCGCATGAGGTGGCGAGCAAGCAGGAAATCCTGGTGCTGCCCAACGTGCAACCGACGGAGGAGTTCTATGAAATCCTGCCTCTGATCGGTGGTGAGATTGAAAGCTTCTTCAAGGGCCGCGGCCACGATCTATACGCCATCCGCGATTATACGGAGTCAGACAGCGCCCGCCACGTGGACTGGAAAGCCACCGCCAAGGCCCAGCAACTGAAGGTGCGGGAATATACGCGCGAGGATGAGCGGCGGCTGGTGCTGGTGTTTGATGCCAGCCTCCCCGGGGCCGATGAGCATGCGCTGGCTCAATTTGAAAAGGGTGTAAACTTCTGCGCCTGCCTGGCATGGCACTTCTTCGAAATCGATGCGCAGATGCAATTTATTGCCGATGGCTTCCAGACCCCAATGGCCCCGGCGGGCGAGATCATTTATCCGGTACTGGAATCGTTGGCTCTGGTGGAACCACAAACGAAGACCGCATCATCCATGGAAGAGCTGCAAGCGCGCATCGCCTCCGCGGCCCGTGGATTTCACATCGTCGTCACCAACCGCGCCCAGGGCTCGATTCCAACCGATCTTTGGGGAAGTTCCTATTTGGTTTTCATGGATTCACTGTAAGCTGAGAGTTGGCAGTAAGCAGGACGAGGTAGGCAGCAAGAGGGCTAAGCCCGTCTCCAATCGAGGGACTTGCCCAACAGAAGTCGGCGGTAAAGGTTGATGTTGAGGCAGCTTTACGCCGTCATAGAGCGAGGTAAACTCGTCGCTTTAACTCCAAACTTTGCCACTCCCCTCTAGGAGCTTCGTCACGCCATCCCTTTAAAACTGTGAGACAATGCCGCACGTTGGTGAAGCTTGCGGGGTCAATCAAATGCACCGGGAGGTGCGAATGTCGAAAGTTACGAGAAGAGAGTTCATCAGGAACGTGGCATCAAGCGCAGCCGTGGCCGGGCTGATCTCCACCCACGCTCTGGAGCTTAACGCCAATCCGTTGGGATTGCCGATTGGATGCCAGACCTGGCCTGTGAGGACAATGATTGCCCGGGACTTTCCCGGCACCATAAAGCAACTCGCCGCGGCGGGATTTCAGACCATTGAGCTGTGTTCACCCGTCGGATATTCCGACTCCGGATTCGCTGGCCTGAGCAAATACAGCGGGGCTGCGCTACGACGAGTTTTGACCGATGCCGGCGTCGAATGCAACAGCTCTCACTTTGGCATTCGGGAACTCAGGAAAGATCAGGGGGCCAGCATTGCCTGGGCGAAGGACGTAGGCCTGACGCAAATGCTGGTGCCAAGTCTCGAAGGGCCGCAGAATCCAACCCTGGATGACGTGAAACGCATAGCCGATGAATACAACAAAATGGGTGAGAAGGCCGCCAAGGCGGGCATCCAGCAAGGCCTCCACAACGAGGGCTTTGAGCTCACGACTGTAAAAGGCCAACGAACCTATGATTTATTGTTCAAACTTCTCGACCCCAAGCTGGTCAAGTTCCAGTTCCAGGTTTCCAATATCGCCGCAGGCTTTGACGTCGCGGAGTATTTTACGAAGTACCCGGGCCGCTTCATTTCCATGCACGTGCAGGGCTGGTCCACGACGGCTCGCAAAGAAATGGCGGTGGGCCAGGACTCGCTCGACTGGAAAAAGATCTTTACCGCGGCCAAAATCGGAGGCATCAAGAACTACTTCGTCGAAATGGACTTGGATTTGATGAAAGCGAGCGTCCCTTATCTTCGCCAGCTTCATGTCTGATGAAGAGGGAATGGGGAGTTGGGAGTTGGAACAGGGAGTGGGCAGTTACCGGTATAGGTCAGAGATAAGATCTGGGAGGACAAAGAATGCCCTGGAAACTTTGACCACTACCCCAAGGCAAGGACCACTTTTGCCTTTTAACTTTTGAGTTTTGCCTTTTGCCTTCGAACTGCCGCCTATTGCGAACGAACAGAAGAAAAGGTCGAAATCTGCCTACCGCCTACTGCCAACTCCCGACTCCATACTGCCTACTCCCTGCTCCCTTCCGCCTTTCCAAACGCCACTCCCTTGGCTTCAGGCCCCAACCCGATCACCGGCGCTCCGATCAGGAGTACAATCCCTGCCAGCAATCCCAACGACTGTGCGTAGGTCAGGTGCTTGGCGAGCACGGCTTCAATCAATGTGATGCTGGAAGCGAACAATACTCCAAGTTGGTAGGCAAACCCTGGGAAGAAGCCACGAAGTTCGCCGGGGGAGAGTTCATTCAGGTGGACGGGGATCACGCCCCACGCTCCTTGCACCATAAACTGCATCAGAAATGCCGCAGGAACAATGAGCAGAACCGTTGACGACATCACCCAAGCGGGTATGAGCAGTAGCGCGCAGATCACTGCCGTGACCATGGAGCGCCGGCGTCCGCGATGGTCCGAGTAAAGGCCAAACAACAGACCTCCAGTAATCGCCCCCACCATGGAGATCATCGTGATCATCGCCGTCGTCTGTGGGGTGAAGTGCCTCTGCTTCTGAAGCAGGGTGGGGTACAAGTCCTGCGTACCATGGGAAATGCTATTCATGGTGGTCATCAGCAAAACCATGTAGAGGAACAGTTTCCAGTTGCTCCTGATGGCGCTGATGTAGGCCCGCCAGTTTGTACGCGATTGGTGCCAGGCTTCGGTCTCTTTTACCCTGGAGAAGATGAAAAGCGAAAGCAGCGCTGGCACCACCCCAACAAAGAACATCGGGCGCCAACCCCAGTGGGGAAAGATCAGGTAGTAGACTCCTGCACCCAGTAGATTCCCGAGAGCATAACCTTCCTGCAACAATCCCGAAAGAATGCCGCGCCACTTGGGGGAGACCGATTCCATGGCGAGCGACGCACCCACACCCCATTCGCCCCCCATGCCGATTCCATAGAGCAGGCGCAAAACGAAAAACACACTGTAATTTGGTGCGAGGCCGGAAAGGACCTCGACGATCGAGAAGAATACGATGTCAAGCATCAACGGCCATCGACGTCCAAAGCGGTCGGCGAGAAGCCCGAAGAAAAATGCGCCCACGGGACGCATCGCCAGGCTGGCGGTAATCGTGGCCGTCATCTGCACCAGAGTAACGTGAAACTCGCGCGCCACCGGTACAAGGACGAACGTAAGAACGAAGAAGTCAAATGCATCAAGCGTCCAGCCCAGAAAACCAGCCGCCACGGCATTGCGCTGATTAGCGAGGTCCGACATCGGCTTGGTCTGTGTTGCGGGAACGTTTTCCATATTGGTACCAGTAACCGTAGTGCCGACCCTCGCCTTTAAGGTCGGCGGTTCTTGCTCCCTTCCCGCGAACTTGAGTGCCGGCGTCTTTGAGATTTCCCGCCCTGGCAAGAGAATTACCACGGACCTTCGACACGGAGGTCCACTCCCACATTACTTCGGTGGCGATAGCTTCTGGGCCAGCAACCAGGGAAACAAATCCGGTTCAGCGTACGCAGTATCCCAGGAATCGTGCTTCACCCCAGGATATTCCGTGTACCGAACGTTTCCCCCGGCGGCCTTCAAGGCGGCCACCATCTGGCGCGATTCTGTGACGGGAACCGTGTCATCCGCACCGCCATGGAAAACCCACACCGGCGTCATCGCGATCTTTTGAGCAACCGCAGTATAGGGATCGGCCGAGTCGTCTGTGTCGTGTGCATTGGGAACGTCGTGGCCTGGAGGCAAGCGAACACCTCCGCAGATTGGCACCAACGCAGCGAAACGCCCGGGGTGCTGCGAGCCCAGAGCCCAGGTTCCGTACCCACCCATCGAGAGCCCGGTAAGATAGATCCTTTGCGGATCACCCTTAAACTCCTTCATGGTTTGGTCCAAAGCCTTCAGAGCCTGTGCTTCCATGGCCGGGTTGGTCCACCAATCCTTTTTGCGGCATTGGGGAATCACCACCACCGTGGGGAATCGGTCCACGTGGGTGCGTATCGCCGTCGCCAGGCCCACCTCCGTTTGCACGAGCCCGTCTTCACCTTCCTCACCATAGCCGTGCAGGAAGAGAATCACCGGCCATGTCATTTTCTTGGTCCAATTGCTGGGAACGAAGACCTGGTACTTGTAGGTCACGCCATCCGCCACCACCGTCCGGTTCAAGAAGCCTGTGTCAGGTTGCCTCGCCCACAAGGGTGAGGCCCAGACAAACCCGCATATGAGACATGCCAAAACTTTCAAACGACGATAGGAAATCATTGCTAACCTCCGTGGCCATAACTCAATTGCTCCTGTCGATGCAGCGCGCCTGTAAACCACCCCGGCGCTGAACAGGAGGATGCAAGCACCCTCACTTCTTCAAGCGTTTCCGCGCCAGGACCACCGCGCCCAGCCCGCCGGCGTTGTCGCCAAGCGTGCCGGGAAGGATCTTTACCCGATCCGCGTCGTGGCGGCGCAGGAAGTTTTCGTAGGCTGTCTTGCGGATGGGCGCAACGAATTCCTCGCCCAGCCGCTCCGTGACTCCGCCGCCCAGTACCACGCATTCCGGGTCGAGAATGTTCACCACATTCGCAACGGCAATTCCCAGGAAGTATTGGGCTCGTTTGATGACGTTGTGCATGACAGGATCGTTCTTCTTCAGTGCGCGTTGAATGATGCTGCTGGTCATTCGTTCCTTGCCCCGCTCCTCCATGAGCTTCAGCACGCAGCTCTTCTTCCCGGCGCGAATGGCGGCGCGAACGTCACGCTCCATGGCGGTGCGGCTGGCCAGTGCTTCTATGCACCCATGGTTCCCGCAATTGCACTGGGGACCATCCGCCTGGATGATCATGTGGCCCACTTCCGCCGCCGCGCCGCGCATGCCCAGGTAAAGTTCGCCGCGGGAGATGATGCCGCCGCCGATTCCCGTGCCCACAAACATGCCCATCATCTCCTTCGTGCCTTTCCCCGCCCCCAGAGCGTGTTCTCCGGCTACGCCCACGTTCACGTCGTTCTCCGCGAAGACAGGGACGCGCAGCAGCTTCTTCAGCTCGGCGCTCAGGGGCACCACCTCCCAGCCCAGGTTGGGTGCGTGATACACCATACCGTGCACCGGGTCCACCGCGCCAGGAGCTCCAACGCTGACCGCGCGCAATTGCGACTTGCGCAGGCCCGCCGCCGCCAACACGTCCTCCACCATCGACGCCATTTC
>PLSX01000056.1 GCA_003165315.1 Acidobacteriota bacterium | reverse complement strand
ATGATGCGCTTGTGCAGCTCTTCTTCAATACGAAGCAGCTTGGCGCTTTCCTCTTCTTTAATGGCCGTCACGGGCACACCCGTCCAGCGCGCCACCACATCTTCAATATCGTCCTGAGTCACCACGCCCATGGCGGTTTCATCGATATTATATTTTTCGCGCAGCAGACGAAGGTTTTCCCGTTCCTTCCGCTCTTCATCCGAATAGAAGCGGGCCTTCTCAAATTCGTGGTTGGCAATCGCATTCTCCATGCGGTGCACCACAAATTTAATGCGTTTCTGAACGTCAATCATCTCCTCGGGCAACGAGCTCTGCCGCAGCTTAACACGGGCGCCTGCTTCGTCGATCAGGTCAACTGCCTTATCGGGTAGGAAGCGATCGGGTATATAGCGATTGGAATGATACACAGCACCATTCAGCGCTTCATCCGTATAAGTCACGGCATGAAATTTCTCGTACCTGTCCTTGATGCCGAACAGAATCTTTATGCCTTCAGCTTCCGAGGGGGGCGGAACCTTGACGGCTTGAAAGCGCCGCTCAAGGGAACGGTCCTTCTCAATGGACTTACGATATTCCGCCGGAGTCGTGGCCCCGATGCACTGTATTTCGCCGCGGGAGAGGGCAGGCTTTAAAATGTTGGCAGCGTCCAGCGACCCCTCCGCCGAACCCGCTCCTACGAGCGTGTGCAACTCGTCGATGAAAATAATCGCGTTCTGTGCCTCCATCAACTCTTTCATGATGGTCTTTAGCCGCTCTTCAAACTGGCCTCGATACTTGGTCCCGGCCACAATCAGGGAAAGGTCGAGGGCCAGTATTCGCTTGTCCGCCAGAAAGGACGGCACATCGCCGTCAGCAATCCGTTGGGCCAAACCTTCCACAATGGCAGTTTTCCCCACGCCGGGTTCACCAATCAAAACCGGATTATTCTTGGTGCGGCGGCAGAGAATCTGAATCACCCGCTCCAATTCAGCGTCACGGCCCACTAGCGGGTCCAACTGGTTTTCCATCGCCGCCTGTGTCAGGTCACGACTGAACTCGCTCAGGAGAGAGGTTTCCTTGGGACGAGCGGCGGTTGCCTTATCAGTTTGAACGCGGCTCAATTCTTCACGCAGAGTGGAGAGGCGCAAACCCCGCTCATGGAGAATCTCCGCCGCGAACGACTTGTCTTCGCGAAGCAGGCCCAATAATAGATGCTCGGTGCCAATGTGCTTGTGCGCCAAGCGCTCGGCTTCCTCGGCGGCATAAGCTAGCACACGTTTACATTCCTGGCTCAGCGGCAAGTCCACCGAGGTCGAGACCTTCTCGCGAATGGGGGTCCGGCCTTCGATCTGTTTGCGAATGGACTCAATCGAGGCGTGCGATCGCAGGAATCGGTTAGTCAGTGCCTTGTCTTCACGCAATAGACCAAGCAGCAGATGCTCGGTCTCAATGAAGGGACTGCCGAATTGGCTGGCTTCATAGCGCGCGAAAAAGATAACACGCCGGGCTTTTTCAGTGTACCTCTCGAACATAGCTCCTCAGTTCTTCGTGGAGCCCCACCTTCCCTGCTACCCGTCGTAACCCGGGAGGTGCGGGGGTCATGGAACTATTGGAACCACCCAGTCCGTCAACTTTCCATTCGCCAAGCGCAAAGTGCGATTGGCGCGACGGGCAAGGTCCAGATTGTGCGTCGCCAGCACCGAGGTTAATTGATGCGCCCGATGCAAGTTTTCCAGCAGGTCAACCACACGCTCAGCCGTACGATGATCCAAACTTCCCGTAGGCTCGTCTGCCATTAATATGGCGGGACGATTGGCGAGTGCCCGTGCCAGGGATACTCGCTGCTGCTCCCCGCCTGACAATTCGCCCACGCGCCGTTGCGCTGCGTTTTCAAGGCCGACTTCAACCAACAGTTCCCGGGCGCGCGCCCGAGCCTTACTCATACCGCATCCGCGAATTAATTGCGGAATGACAACATTTTCAAGTGCACTGAACTCCGGCAGAAGGTAGTGCATCTGCCAGACAAAGCCTATCTTCTCATTACGATACAGAGCGCGGTCGTCTTCGCGATACTCACTCAGTCGTCGGCCCTCAAAGTATACCTCACCCTTTGTCGGAGTGTCCAGCGCGGCCAACAAATGCAATAAAGTGGTTTTGCCGGAGCCCGATTCTCCCACCAGGGCCACAAACTCCCCCGCCCGTACTCCCATGCTCAGGTCATCAAGAACCACAACTTCCTCACTGCCGGACCGGAATGATTTCGTAAGGCCGTCGGCGCGAAGCAGGG
Source organism: Acidobacteriota bacterium (assembly GCA_003165315.1). Taxonomy (GTDB): domain Bacteria; phylum Acidobacteriota; class Terriglobia; order UBA7540; family UBA7540; genus Bog-366. The sequence goes on along the minus strand of PLSX01000056.1, from coordinate 18,559 downwards.
AGGAAGATGCGGTTTGAGTCATCGGGTCATTCATATCGCAAGATCTCGACGGGATTGAGTTTCGCCGCGGCGAGCGAAGGATACAGCGTTGCCAGAAAGCTGATGGTAATGGCCGCAAACGCAATCCACAGCCCGTCCACCGGATGGGCATGAAAGGGCACTGATGACAGTGCGTAAACATCCGCCTGCAGCGGAATTAATTTATAGGTATTACCCAACCATGAAACCCCATATCCCAGAATCAATCCCAACAAAGTACCCAGCCCACCGATGGCAACTCCGTGAAGCGTGAAAACAGCCCAAACCTGCCGCTGTCGCGCCCCCATGGACATCAGCACGGCGATGTCGCGATTCTTTTCCATCACCATCATCACGAGGGCAATGAAAATATTCAGCGCCGCCACCACCACAATCAGGCCAATCGTCAAGACGGTGACCAGGCGCTCCAGGCGAAGGGCGCTGAAGAGCGAATGATTCTGCTCAATCCAAGTGGTGGTGTCAAAACCCTTCCCTGCTTTCCGGCGCAGATCTTCCGCCACTTCCGGGGCACGGTAAATATCGTCAATCTTGAACTCGATCACTGAAACCACATCGGCAAGGTCAAACAGGCGCTGGGCTGCTCCGAGATTGGTGAAGGCCCAAGTGGCGTCAAAATCGAAAAAGCCCGAATCAAAAACTCCCACCACGCGAAAGTGCCGAAACTTGGGCACAACCTCGAGGGGCGTCATGTATCCTTGCGGACTTGTGACCAGCACTGTGTCACCCACGTACACTCCCAAGCTAGTAGCCAGCTCCTTGCCGATAATGATGGGGTCAGCGTTGGGAAAGGTCTCAGTCAAACCTGCGAGCGACCCCTCGCGCAAATGCCGCAAAATAGTGCCGACCTTCACTTCCTGGCCGGACTCGATTCCCTTTAATACCACACCTTGCGCGCGCGAACGGCTGGAGATCAGGACTTCTTCGTACAGAGTGGGCGCGGTGGCCACTACATGCGGCTGGGAAGACAGACGATGGGAAAGCTGGTCAAAGTCCCGAATGCCGTCGTTCTCAGTACGAACCAAGTTAATGTTAGCGGTTGCGCCCAACAAACGGCTCTCCAACTCCTCCCGGAAGCCGTTATTGATGGCCAGCGAAATTACCAGCGCCGCAACGCCTGCCGTCACTCCCAATACGGAGATGACGGTGATAATCGAAATCGCCGCTTGCCGCCGCTTGGCCCTAAGGTAACGCAGCGCCACAAAGAATTCAAAATTCATACGCGTCAACATTATCATCAAGCACGCGCGATGCGCCAAGTGGAAATGGATGGGATGGGGAAAAACTTCGCACAGAAAACCTCATTGACAGTGCTGAAAACAGCTCCTAAGATTCGTTCTTCGAGGTGGCTTTCAATCGAAGGGCAAGACCGTGGTGCATTTTGTTGTGGACAGGCTGCGCCAGCCGAGTGCACGGAATCCCCGATTCCTGTCCAGACCGGAGGGCCGATCCACGAGTTAGGCTCCGCAACCTTTGAGTCATTCGAGGTGAGGGCAAGGGAGATATTTCAACATGTCCGTCCATTACGAACTTCTTCAACAAGAGCCGGGGATTACCGTGGCAAGACTCACGGGCCAGCTTAATTTGGGAAACAGGCTGGCAGAATTTGAGCACAACATTAAGCAGCGCATCCAGGAAGGCTCCAAGAAGATCATTTTAGACTTGACGGGCTTGACCTACATCGACAGCGCAGGGCTGGGGATGGTAGCCGCATGCGCAGGCATCATCTTCAAAGCTGGAGGGAAACTGGTAGTGGTCAGCCCGGGCGGAAGAATCACTCAGATGTTTGAAATCACACGCCTGAATCGCGTTATCGATCTTTACCCTGACTTCGACACCGCATGTGCCGCCTTTTCCCCGCCTTCTGAAGGGAATTCAGGAGATTAGCAGGCGGACCCCAAATCAGTACTGGCCTTAAGATGCCCGTTACCCGTTGTGTTTTTCTGGACGCAATAGCGGGAACAGGATGACATCACGAATGGATTTCGAGTTGGTGAGCAACATGGTAAGGCGGTCGATCCCGATGCCTTCACCCCCGGTGGGCGGCATACCGTAACTGAGGGCGCGGATATAGTCTTCATCTATGGCGTGCGCGGTTAGATCACCTTTTTCTCGCAGGTTCTGTTGATATTGGAAGCGGTTGCGTTGCTCCTCTGGGTCATTTAGTTCGCTGAATGCGTTGGCTATTTCCATCCCTCCAATATAGAGCTCAAACCGCTCAACAAAGTTGGGATCCTCCGGCTTCTGCTTGGAGAGCGGCGAAACCTCCAATGGGTAATCCACAATGAATGTGGGCTGAATCAGGTGCTCCTCTGCCACTGTTTCAAAGAACAGTGCCAGGAGTTCGCCTGAACGCTTGTTCTCAACCGCGTCCGAGGCGATGGGGGCAACACCATGCTTCTGTAACCAGACGTTGAGGCCGGGAACTTGGGCCGCCATGGCCTGGGTGTCATCCAATTGGGGCTCAGTGAGGTTGCCTGCCTCCGCCGGCCAAAAGCGCAGGACCGCCTCTTTCATTGTCAACTGCTCGAACTTTGCAAACGAAACGTGGTGCTCACCAAAGTCAAACTCCACACTTCCCAGCACCGCCTCAGCCGCCCGGCGCAACAACCGCTCCGTAAGGGCGATCATGTCATGGTAATCCGCGTAGGCTTGGTAGAACTCCAACATGGTGAATTCAGGATTGTGTTGAGTGGAGATCCCTTCATTGCGGAAGTTACGGTTGATCTCATACACGCGATCGAGGCCGCCAACTATCAGGCGTTTCAGGTAGAGCTCGGGGGCGATGCGAAGATAAAGGTCGATGTCGAGCGCGTTATGATGGGTGATGAAGGGTCGCGCCATGGCGCCGCCCGCAAGGGGTTGCATCATGGGCGTTTCAACTTCCAAGTAACCTTCCGCCTCCAGAAAATCACGGATGGCACGAACCAATTTGCCCCGCCGCTCGAAAACCGTCCGGACTTCTTCGTTCACCATCAGGTCAAGGTAGCGCTGGCGATAGCGGATTTCCACGTCCGTTAGGCCGTGCCATTTCTCCGGCAGCGGCAGCACCGCCTTGGCGAGAAACTGGAGGCGCTCCGCATGGATGGTAAGCTCACCCGTTCGAGTGCGGAACACGTACCCCTCAACACCAATCAAATCTCCCAGGTCAAGGAGCTTGTAGAGCTCAAAGTCGCGCTCCCCCACGGCGTCCAGACGGACGTAGATTTGCAGCCGCTGTCCCCCACCCGCCAAGTGCGCAAATCCCGCCTTGCCATGCGGGCGAATTGTCATGATGCGACCGGCAACACGGACGGAAATCTTCAGCGCAGCAAGCTCCTCCGCGGTGAGTGGGGCGTTTTCTGCCACAACCTGCGGGATTGTGCGCGTCACGTCGTACTTTCGCGGGTAAGCCTCAAATCCAAGGTCTATGATCGCCTGAAGCTTCTTTTCGCGCTGCTGGATTAAATCTGAAGGTTCATTTTCGGGCACAGGAGTTACCCACAATCTGAGAGAATTTGTTGAGAATCAATGTAACGGGCATTATAGGTGGCAGGGGAAAATAGTGTCAAGAAAAGGGGAAACCTCGCAACAGGGAGAGCACCTCATTGGCGGAGAAGTATTGATTGTCATTTGCTTTGCTGTTTGCAGTTACTATCTTCGATGGTAGATGGTCGAATGAAAATGGCGCAATGGCAAATAAATCATCACTATAAATCATTTTTAGATTTTGCATTCGATGGCTCGAATCTTACCAATTGGCAAGTTATATCCATTCGGAATGGGTAAAGATGTCGTAAATAATCCTTTCAGCACCTAAAACCTCCCTCAAGTTCCGGCTTGAAGTTGGAGAGGCAATTGCATATAGTCGGGAGATGCGTTGGCTGATTGGTTGTCTGATTCTCGGAGCCGTGGCTCTTTTGCTGCGCCGAATCTTGCGCATGGGTGCTACGGAACAGGCCCCCAGAAGGTTCCTGGGATCCATGCGAGAAGACCTACACGCCCTGTATCATCCTCTAGCGCAGGAGATTGAAACCCAAACCGCCATCCTTGGTATCACACTGAATGATGCATTTGGGGAGCGTGAGGCTGGTAGGCACGAGATGTCCTGGCATGTTGTGCACCTTGCCGTAGGAGAATGGGAACGTCTTTCCGATCTCGTCGCAGGTCTGCAAAACGTCTTGGCCAAGTTTTTGCCCGCTTCAGATGGGGTGGTTGTTGTCCGTCGCGTCGCCGTAGGCCATTTCAAATCACGAACCGCGATTGATAACGTGGCCCTCTATGAGTTTCTGGACCAGGTTTTATTCAGCTCCAAACACCGCTTTGCGCTGCAATTGCGATTGCTGTTCCGCACTACCGCCCTCCTCAGCAAGGAATTCCACCACGCATGCCGCGAGGGCGAACGCTCGCTCGATTCTTCCAACGAGTTGTGGACCCGCCTTGATCACCATTTCCACGACTTTGACTTGATCGCCAAGGAATCGCTGCTTGCCTTCCAGACACTCCTGGCTTGCCAGACTCCTGCAAGAGCGCAAGAATTGGCCGCGGAACTCCAAGGCCTTCTTGGCCGTGCCTCCCGCGTTTCCGTCTCCCTTTCCAATCAATAAGCCCTTCCCTACCCGCTCCCAATTTCACTAACTCAGGTATTCTTGACTTGACATGCAACCAAATGGTTGCATATATAATGAGTGATGGAAACCGACTCCGACAAGGTGTTCAAAGCACTCGGCGACCCGGGACGCCGACTGTTGCTCGACCGATTACATGACGAAAACGGGCAAACGCTTGGTCAGCTTTGCCAACACTTGGAGATGACACGCCAGGCCGTGACCAAGCACCTCAAGCAGTTGGAGAGGGCAAATCTCATCGTCCCAATTTGGCGTGGCCGGGAGAAACTTCATTACCTGAATCCGATGCCCATCCACGAAATTGCCGATCGCTGGATCCAAAAGCATGAGCGAGCCCGCCTTCGCGTCCTCGCCGAGCTCAAAAATAATCTGGAAGGGGATAGCCATGAATAATTCACGGTTCGTTTGTGTGACCTACATTCGCACGACGCCGGAAAAACTATGGCAGGCGCTCACCAAGCCCGAGTTCACCCGACAATTCTGGTGCGCAACCTGGCAGGAATCCGAGTGGAAGCCCGGATCCCGCTGGCAGATTATGACACCCGACGAGCGCGTTGCCGACACGGGGGAGGTCATTGAAATCGACCCTCCACGGCGCCTGGTCGTCACGTGGCGCCATGAGTTGAATGCTGAAATGCGTGGGGAAGGGTTTTCACGTCTGACCTATGAGCTTGAGCGGGTGGGGACGTCCGTCAAGCTCACCCTCATTCATGAGATCGACCTCGCCGACTCGAAACTCATCGAAGCCGTTTCCACTGGATGGCCCATGATCATCTCCAGCCTGAAGAGTCTTCTGGAAACGGGCGAGCCCCTGGAAGAATCGCGCCACTGGCCGAAGGGGGTGTGACGCGCTTTTTCCATCAGGGGTCCCGCCGCATCAAAGCACACCTGCCCGCACCGCTGTGCCTGCAGCTGCCAATTCTGCCAGACGACATCAGGCTACGCCTCTGACATTATGTAGCCTCTAAGTCTGGTTGATTTTTCTTGACATTCATAGCTTGCCCCTTTACTCTCTGAACGTTTGTTTGCTGGCGCCGCCATGTTCACACAGTTGTTTTCTTTTCCGATCGATTCCCAGCCGTGCGACCTTTGGCCTTTGCCGGGCGACAGTCTATCTTCGCCCTTTGAAGAGAATTATTTGCCAACTCGGTTGCTACAGAGACCAGCCAAAGGCCAAGCGGGTTAGGGGACTATTCGGCGTCCCGACGACGGTTGCGCGGATAATATAACTTCGGAGACCCTTTTTGAACCCATGACATTTATGAAAAAAATGTAGTTAACAAACAAAATGGAGAATTTAGGTGATCAGGGGACAAGGTGATTCATTTGAAATAATAGGGGTATAAATGAGGATGGTTGGCGGGCCAAAAACGGAGAAACATATCAAGAATGAAGGTATATCCCAATATATTATTGAAAACAAAGGGGTGGATTTTCCGTTTTTGGGGATAACCAGTTATGTTATTGAAAACCAAAGAGCTTATTGGCGTGAACCCAACATGATAAAGAGAATACATGAGTTAGTGAATCACGGAATCATAAATCTTGGTGGGAAGCCGAGGCGGAAAGCTTCCAATCTCGAATCGAAGATTTCTCGTTGTGGGGCGGAAATTGAGTCCTGAAGTTCACTTGCTTGCCACCCGCGATATCAATTGCCAATGCCAATGACCGGTGTAGTCCGGACATCCGATTTCGCCGTTTCCCCATCGACACACGATTGAATCCCGGTTAGCATCAATGCAAAAAATGAAGAGAGGCGGAATTATGGACGGATGGCGGTTACGAGTTGTATCTGTACTGATCTGCGTCTATTTGCTAGCGGGATCGGCAGCAAAGGCGCAGCTGGCGCCTGCGGCAACAAAGCCCTTCGATCTGATCAATTGGAACGGCGGCAAGTTCATCTACGGCGCGGATTATTATCCGGAGGCCTGGCCGGAAAGCCTGTGGGAAAAGGACGCGATCATGATGCAGGAGGCCGGGATCAACTTCGTCCGCATGGGTGAGTTTGCCTGGGTCAAGATGGAACCGCAAGAGGGCCACTTCGATTTCGCCTGGCTTGATCGCGCCCTGAAGGTCCTGAACGCGCATGGCATTAAGGCGGTACTGGGAACGCCCACTGCCTCTCCACCCGCGTGGCTGTATGCGAAATACCCGGACATCGCAGTAATGGACGCAAATGGCGTTCGCTATCGCTATGGTTCCCGCCGCAATTATTGCCTGCATAATCAGGAATTCCGCGCTGCAACCGCCCGCATCGTGAGCGCGATGGCGAAGCACTACAAGGATCATCCAGGAGTAATCGGCTGGCAGATCGACAATGAGTTGTCCGACCCCAAGTGCTACGATCCAGTCAGCCAAGCGGCGTTTCAAGCCTGGTGCCAGCGCAAGTACCACACACTTGACGCGCTCAACGCCGCCTGGGGCACCATCTTTTGGGGCCACACCTATGAATCCTGGCAGGAAATTCCCCTGCCTTGGAACACCTTGTTCAACACGTACAATCCCAGCCTCGTGCTTGATTTCGACCGTTTCCAGAGCGATTCCACGCACGATTATCTCGACTTTCAAACAACGATCCTGCGCAAGATCGCCCCCCATCAGGCCATTACCGAGAATGAAATGGGGATGTTTCAGGAGACGAATTGGTACGACCTGAACCGCTCACTTGATTTTGTTGCCTGGGACAACTATCCCATGATGTATAAGGACCTGACGCAATACAGCGTGGCGGGTCTTGCCCATGATGTCATGCGCGGTTCCAAGGACAATCAGAACTACATGATGATGGAGGAGGAAGGCGGCGTGGGGGGCTGGGCAACCTTCATTGGGCACCAGTCGCCTGCCGCACTCTATCGTGTTTGGGATTATCAATCCGTCGCTCACGGCGCCGACGGCATCTGCTATTTCCGCTGGAGGACTTCCCGCTACGGCACCGAGCAGTATTGGGAGGGCATTCTAGACCAGGATAGCTACCGCAATTCGCGCTATTTCATGGTTCAGCAAACCGGCAAGGAATTGCAGCAGCTCACGCCCTTGCTCCATGGATCCAGCATTGTGTCGCCTGTGGCCCTGCTCAATTCCCCCGATTCCCGATGGGCATTGCAAAATCAGCCGGGGGTGGATGACTTTCAATACGACCAGCAACTCCAGGACTATTACGATGCATTTCGCCGCGGCGGCGTGAACGTGGACGTGGCCTTTCCTCCCAGTGATCTTTCTGCCTATCGTATTGTCGTGGCACCCGCGCTTTATGTAAGTGATCAAGCCCTTGTGGATAAACTCAATGCGTATGTGATGAACGGCGGGACGCTGATCCTGACCTTTCGCTCTGGCGTCAAGGATGAACACAACGTCGTGACGGACCGCACACTGCCGGGCCCTTTCGCGGGCCTCGCGGGCGTGGCCATCCACGAATTTGATCCTCAGTTGAATGAGGAGCAGGAGATTGTTGGCCTGGGTGAAACGCTCTTCCCCACTCGCTGCTGGTCCGACATTCTTGAACCCACCACCGCGAAAGTTTTGGCGACGTATGGCAAGGGCTATTACGCAGGTAACCCCGCTTTGACCGAGAATGAGGTTGGAAAAGGCCGCGTCTATTATGTGGGCACAGAATCGAAGTCTCCGTTGTTTTACGACCGCCTGATTGCCCTTGCCGCCAGGAAGAGCCTTGTAGCTCTGAACAACAAGATTCCTGCGGGCGTGGAAGTATCGGTACGCCAAAGGGGAGGCAAGAAGATCATCTTCGTGATGAATTACACGGGTACGGCTCAGACGGTGCCCTTGGAACAAGCGTATAAGAACGCCCTGACCGACAAGACGGAACCGATGGAAGTCCAAATCCCAGCGTACGATGTGAAGGTGCTAACGGAGTAGTGCAGGCAAGTGTAAGCTCCGGGGTGAAAGCGCGGAAGCTGAAACTCAAAATTAACGACTTATGAAACTGCGGGACTCATTAGCAAGGAACTCTGGCATAGTAATTTGCAGTTACATCTGCCCCCAATAAAATCGTCCGCGAAGCATTGGCAATGCGAGCCAGCCCACGCTTGGGCCCAATTCTTCACCGAAACGTCATCTACCATTCACCTCTAAATTACAAGGGTCGTAGAAAATCCCATATTGTCGTTGACTCCTCTTGATCGTGGCAGTTGAGGACTCGATTTGTCTCTGTTTCTACGCGATGATGTGCCTGGGCGCAAAGAGACCTTGCCGCCCGGCAAACAAGGAGAAAATAGTAGGGCGAAGATTTCCCTTCCCCCGGCCTTTGCCGAACGTATCTCTCCGCTTGCACAACCGGCCATTCAGCACATCCTGCGCTGGCAGGAACTGAACGACCTTTACTCATCTGTCATTCAGCCTGAGGATGACGATCGGATTTGGGAGAGAATTTTGCGCTCCCTGAACGTCTCCTATCAAGTCACCCCTGAAGACCTGGCGAATATCCCTAAAAGCGGACCTTTGGTGGTGGTAGCCAACCACCCCTATGGAGGTATAGAGGGCGTCATCCTTGCTGCGCTTCTCCGGTCCGTGCGCAGTGACGTAAAGGTGATGGCCAACCAGGTTCTGTGGTCATTTCCGGGCCTGCGCAAATCCCTGATCCCGGTTGATCCGTTTGGAAATCAAGAATCCACGCGCTACAACATCAGGGGTCTTAAGGCTGCCATCAGTTGGATACGAAATGGCGGGGTGTTGGCGATATTTCCCGCGGGCGAAGTGGCGCACGTCAAGATGAACCAATTCGCCATCACGGATCCCACCTGGCATGATGCCGTGGCTTCCATCATTCGCAGGACGTCTGCTGCGGTGGTCCCGGTATTCTTCGCCGGGAACAATGGCCCGCTGTTTCAGTTCCTCGGTCTGGTACACCCATTGCTCAGAACAGTCATGCTGCCTTCCGAATTGTTGAACAAAAGAAATCAGGTGTTCCAGGTTCGAATTGGCCATCCCCTTCCCCATCGCCGGTTGAGCGTGTTCCCCAGTGATCATGAGATGACGGCCTATCTGCGTTGGCGGACCTTTCTTCTCGTCCACCGCAAAGATTCACGGAATCCCGCTCGCCAGCAATGGCGACTCAAGCCCTGGCACCGCACCCCTGTTGCTGCCTATTCGCCACCGGAAACCACGCGAATGGAACGGGAGATCCATAACCTGCGACCAGAACAAATCCTGCTGGACAATGGTGATGATGCCGTCGTTGTGGCACGAGCCCATCAGATTCCACAACTGTTGCATGAGATTGGCCGCTTACGCGAGACTGCCTTCCGCGCCGTGGGCGAGGGAACGGGCAAAGATGTTGACCTTGACTCCTACGACTGGCATTACGACCACCTGTTTGTCTGGAGAAAAAGTCAGCGCCAGATTCTGGGCGCCTACCGCCTGGGATTGACGGATTCTATCCTTAAAGAGCATGGGAAAAAGGGGCTCTACACCAGTACACTCTTTGATTTCCATGATGAGTTTTTCCAACGATTGGGACCATCGCTGGAACTTGGGCGGTCATTCGTACGCCTGGAATGCCAGGGTTCACTCAATACGCTCCCCCTTTTGTGGAGAGGAATAGGCCGGTATATCCTGCGCCACCCCCGTTGCAAAATATTGTTCGGCCCCGTAAGCATCAGCAACGAGTACCATCCCATCTCGCAAAACATGATGGTGACGTATCTTCGACAGAACCACCTGACCCAGGAGATCTCCTGCCTGCTGAAACCCCGGGCACCGTTCAAACCCATGAAGTTTCAACCCTGGAAACCCTCGCCGGTCTGCTTTGATGTCAAGAACGTGGAAGAACTGTCGGAACTGGTTTCTGAAATTGAGACTGACCGCAAACGAGTTCCGATCCTCCTGAAACACTATTTAAAGCTGGGCGGTAAAATCGTGGGGTTCAATGTTGACAACCATTTCAGCCACGTTTTGGATGGCCTCATCGTTGTTGATCTCACCCAAACCGAGCGCCGGATTCTGGATCGCTTTTTCGAGCTTGAAGGCACTCGCCAATTCCTTAGCTATCACGGCAACCTTTCACCTGGCGCGGAAACACCAATGCCACACCCTGCCCTTGCGTAATTACCCCGGTGAGGTTGGATCCCGGCTATCAAGCTTGAACCCCATCTTGGTTGTTGCGACTTAGAGGACTTCGCTGTAATCTGGTGCGCCGTACAACTTGGCAATGGTGTCGTGCCGCCGTGGAAGATTGCCAGGATGAAGTGGCCAAGCGAGAAACCGGCACTGCGTTGGTGTGCCAGAGCAAGCGCTGACTACCGCCACAGCAGACTCACCCGCCGCATGTCATCGCCACAGGATATCCAAAAGGAGTTCAGACAACATGAATGCGTTCAATAGGCGAGGGTTTCTTGGCGCGCTGACCGCTGGTGGTTCGGCTGCCAAAGGACTGGCGGGTCGGCTTTGGGGGCAAATCGGGAGCGCAAGTTCGGCCAATCAAGTTAAACCTGCCTTTCGAGTTCAATCTCCGAACCTCAGCATGGAATTATCGCAAGATGGCGAAATCATTGGCCTCGCATTAGGGAAGAAAAGGATCTCCTGGCCGGTTCAGGGCCGCACTTGCCTGGCGGGTTGCCATGTGGAAAGCGAAGTCGAAGCGGAGGAGCGCAAAGACGGCGGCGTCCGGTTTACCAAGAAACTCTTCGGGGAATTCGGCGGGATGCGAAAGGAGGTCACACTCGTAGAGAGCTTTACCCCCACGAAGAACTCCGTACGATGGGAGATGCGCCTGAATTGCCATGGCGCCCCATGGAGCACACCCATCGAAACCCAGTTGGAGTTTTCCCGTGCGGCAGGTAAGAAGTTCTGGACCACATGGGGAGATCCCGAGCCCGACAAGCCCTGGATGAAATCAGAAGGTTGGCCCGGGGTAATGTTCGGCGCCTTTAAATTGCTGGACGCCAAGGAAGGGCCGGCGTGGGCTGACCCGCTTGTGGTCAAGCCCTTCCGCGACCGCTCATTTTGGTACGGTGCGGTTACTTACGACTACAGTCAGACTACGAATTTTTACACGCCCATCTTTGGCGACGTCTTTTGCATTCCTCTGGCCACAGTAGTGGAAGAAGAGAACGACGTGGGGATGACACTGGCATTGTCACCCGATGACATTCAGCTCGACATGACCATGCAAACTACTGCGGCGGGTGGCGTCAAGTTCTCCCGCCTCTTCCGCCGCCTTTCCGAGCAAGGTCCGGTGGATTTTTCCATGGACCTTGTCGCGCACGAACCGGATTGGCGGGGTGGCCTGCGTTGGATGACAGAACGTTATCCTGATTATTTTCATCCCCCCTTGGCCAGCGCCGACGATTTGGGCGGGACGGGCGCCTACTCGAGCTATGAGGGAGACTTGGACGCAGAAAAGATGAAGCGCATGGCGTTCAGCGTCAATTGGAAAGCCAGCTTCGATTATCCCTATCAGGGCTTGTGGATGCCTCCTGTGCCCGATGGCGAGAAGTGGACCCGGTTGAAACCATGGACGGACGAGCCCAAGTTCTACATCGGACACTCAACTTCGGTCCCACAGATGGCAGAATACTCGCGAAAAATGCGTCAGGCGGGCTTTTATGTACTGAACTATTACGATTTTGCCGAGTTCGGCACGCACATGATCTACCCCCCGCCACCTTTCCGGCGTTCGCCTTCCGATCCGGATTTCTGGCAGGACCCAAACGATTTTCTCTACGCGAACTTTGCCGACGCCATTGTGTTTCATTCGGAAAAGGTTTCTCCAAGAATCCAATTGCAGGCCACCGACGACGGCAAGCCGGGCCCGGTACAAGTGGGCTGGCCATGGGCCGATTTCATTCTCGACTGGGGCGAACCTTCATGGCAGAACTTCCTGCTGGACCAGGCCAGAAAGCTCATCGAGAAGATACCTGACTCGTCGGGGATGTGCATCGATCGCCTCGACTTCGTCCGCCAGTACAATTTCCGTCGCGATGATGGAGTCACGTGGTACGACGGCGCCCCGGCGCGTTCGCTGGTCAGGTCCTGGATGGATTTTTCGGAGAAGCTCGGGAAGGTTCAACACAACGCGGGACAGGCCCTATTCGTCAATAACCACATTAAGCGGATCGACATCCTGAAACATGTGGATGGCCTGTTCGATGAACATGGGGATTATGGGCCCTCCAAGAATTTGACCGCGATGGTGGGGATGTTCAAACCCACCATCGAGTGGGTGCAGGAGGGATCCAAGTTCAAGCCCGACCCTGACACCTTCATGCAGCGATTCCTATACCTCGGAATGTTCCCCGTGGCGCCCTTCCCCCAAAACGATCACTGCATCCTGCCCAGCGATGAGGGGGAGAGAATCTACACGGACTACGGCCCAATGTTCGCCGCCATACGGGGGAGAAAGTGGTGCCTTCTTCCAAATGTCATCCAGGTCGATCAAGGCGATGCCAAGGCTAATTTATTCAAGGTTCCAGGCGGATATGTGATTCCCGTTACCTTGGGCGGGGCTGCTGCCATCTCTAGCATTACGCTGCGAGACATTCCGGAAATTGTTGCAGGGAAAAAGCCCAAAATCGAATTCATCCATCCGGGAGATACAGCGTGGAAGGAATGCGTATTTCGCCAAAAACAGTCAGCCATTGCCCTCAAAGTTCCACTCAATCGCGGCTGCGCCATGGTTCGACTAAGTGCCTGAGCTGGCACTTTAAAGGATTGTCCTTAAGCTAAACCAGAACCAGATTGGGATGATAAAGGGCGCCGGAAACGTGCCGCGCGACGGCGATCAAGCGGCGCTCCGCCCCAAGGATTTTGAGCAGATTCACGGCAGGAGCATTCCCAGAGGCTTCGCCGCGACCCGGTCGCATGGCCTGGGCAAGTTCAAACGCGTGGCCGTGCCGCACGGAAATTTCCTCGCGGCCTCGAACCAATAATTCCGGACAATCGGGAAGAAGCGCTTCCAGGCGGACCATGCAGGAGTCCACTTTGCCCTCCTGCGCGGCTTCCTGCAATCGCTCCAGTGTTACCGATTGGGTCAAGCTAAATTCCGCCACTGCAGTGCGTCGCAGGATGGCAAGATGGGCGCCGCAACCCAGCTTCTGGCCGAAGTCGTGCGCCAGGGACCGGACATATGTCCCGCCGGAGCACTCCACGGCAAACTGCACCAGCTCGCCTTTCACGCCGAGCAATTCCAGGGCGTAGATTTCAATTTCCACTGGAGTTAAGGTGACGGGCTTGTGTTTCCGTGCCAGTTTGTAGGCGCGCACTCCATCCACTTTCTTGGCGGAAAACGGCGGAGGAGTTTGCATGATGCGGCCGGTATACTCGCGAAAGTAGCCTTCGAGCAGGGCTGCATCAGGCGATGCGGAAACCGCTTCTGACGTAGCTTCGCCTGTGCTGTCATAGGTGTCCGTCGAGAAGCCAAATTGAATCGTCCCTTCGTAGGCTTTGCGGGATTTCAGATAGAATTGCGCAAATCTCGTCCCCTTGCCCACGGAAACCGGAAGCACACCCGTGGCGAAGGGATCGAGTGTTCCGAAGTGCCCCACCTGGTGCTGGTGCAATATTTTCCGAACTCGCGCCACAACATCATGCGACGTGATTCCCGCAGGCTTGTCAATAACAAGCACTCCGGAATACTCGGGTTTGGCAGGAATCGTTGATGTCATCTTTGCAGGGTATGGAGAAAAGGATGCAGTCTGAAGGATGAAGTGTGAAAACTAGGCGTAGGTAGGTTTGAATACCCTTTGGATATGCTGTTCATCCTTCATGCTTCACCCTTCATCCTTTTTAATTTAGTCTTCGTCTTTACGTAGCTGCTGGAGCAGCATCTCAATCCGCTCCACCGCTTCTGAACCATGGTCCAAAATGAACGCCAGATCGGGGGCCCGCCGCAGATTCAACCGGTGGCCGATTTCATGGCGAAGAAATCCAGCCGCCGAGGAGAGACCCTCAAGGCTGCTCTCCTGCTCTTCCGGGCTTCCCAATACGGAAACGTAAACGCGGGCGTGATGCAGATCAGGAGTCATCTCCACCCGCGTTATGGTGGCGAAGCCAATTCTCGGGTCTTTTACCTGGCGTGAAATCAGTTCCGCAAGGATGACTCGAATTTCATGTCCCATCCGCTCCGGCCGGCGGCCTGTAGCACTCATGCTATCCTCTGGAGCTCAAAAAGCGACAAGTGACGAGTGACAAGCAAAAAGTAGTTCTGGCAATATCTTGATCGTTCTCGTTCTTGCTTGTCACTTGTCACTCGTCACTTCCTAAAAATACTCCAAGTAGTGGTCGGCAACATCATCCCCCAGGATGCTCTCTGCTTCGGCAAGAACCTGCTGAAAAACCGATTCCAGCAGTTTCTGGCTGTCGGAAATGGAAACCACTCCCAGTGTGGCGCGCTGCCAGACATCCTGATGGTCAAGCTCCGCCACAGCCACATTAAAACGGGCGCGGATTCGGTCCCGCATTTTTCGCAGAACCGCACGCTTTTCTTTGAGTGAATGTGCGTAGGGGATCTGAATTTCCAGGGTCAGTACACCAACGGGCATCGTATTTGCCCCTGATTGGGGGCTGGTAACTACGGGATTTGCATCGGGAAGGGATTGAAGGGAACAACCCCGAACATTTATCCTTTACCCTTTAGCCTTTTGCAGCCCCCAGCCCCTGATTTCAGGCCATGGCAGGCTCGGAGACTCTCTCTTTCACAAAGGCCTCAATGACATCGCCCACCTTGACGTCATTGTAATTTTCCAACGAAATGCCGCACTCCATTCCCGATTTGACTTCTGACACATCCTCCTTGAAGCGGCGCAAGGAACGGATTTTTCCGACATGGACCACGACGTGGTCACGCACCAGGCGGATCTGCGAGTCCCGTGAGATCTTGCCATCCTGGATCATGCATCCGGCCACGGTTCCAACCTTGGTAATACGGAACGTGTCTCGAACGTCCGCCCGTCCCAGTGATGTTTCCTTGTAGGTAATGGCCAGCAGCCCCACCATGGCTTTCTTTATTTCATCGGTGACGTTGTAGATGATCGTGTGCAACCGGATGTCAACCGTCTCAAGCT
The DNA here is from genome assembly GCA_003165315.1 of Acidobacteriota bacterium. GTDB lineage: Bacteria > Acidobacteriota > Terriglobia > UBA7540 > UBA7540 > Bog-366. The sequence continues at coordinate 2,901 of PLSX01000056.1, read as the reverse complement.
GCGCCAGTTCCATCGCTTTGCGTTCTGGCCTTACATTAAAGCCGATGATGACAGCGTTGGAAGCCGAAGCAAGGAGCACGTCAGACTCCGTAATAGCGCCTGCTCCGGCGTGGATGACCTTGATTTTCACCCTGTCAGTGCTGAGCTTGATCAAGGTTTCAGAAAGAACTTCCACTGAGCCTTGCACGTCCGCCTTGATAATCAGCGGCAAATCCTTCACATCGCCTGCCGCCAATTGCGCACTCAACTGCTCCAGTGTAATGCGCGCAGTCTTGGCCAGCGCTGCGTCGCGAAGTTTCCCTTGCCGGTGCAGAGCAATCTGCCTCGCCTTAAGCGTATCTTCAATAACCTGGACCCGATCTCCCGCCTGGGGCACATCTTCCAATCCCAAAACTTCCACCGGGGTTGAAGGAGGGGCGTCCAACACCGGACGTCCGTGGTCATCAAACAAGGCACGCACTTTGCCGTATATTGCACCGACAATAAAGGAATCGCCGATTCGCAAAGTGCCATTCTGAATCAGTACTGTGGCCACCGGGCCGCGACCGCGGTCAAGTTTGGCTTCGAGTACGGTTCCACTCGCCAGGCGCTTCGGATTGGCCTTAAACGCCGCCATTTCGGTGACGAGCAAGATCATCTCCAGCAAGAGATCCAGGTTCTTGCGGTGCTTGGCGGAAACCTCCACGGTGACGGTCTGCCCGCCCCACTCTTCCGGCATCAAGTCAAGGTCAGCCAGTTGCCGCTTGACTCTCTCCGGCTGAGCGTCGGGCTTGTCAATTTTGTTAATGGCCACCACAATCGGCACCTTGGCAGCCCGTGCGTGATTGATGGCTTCCAGTGTCTGAGGCATGATGCCGTCATCGGCGGCTACAACCAGCACTACGATATCCGTCACGCGGGCGCCACGAGCGCGCATTAAAGTGAAAGCCTCGTGACCGGGAGTATCAATGAAGGTGACCTTTTTTCCCTGGCCAACAACTTGATAGGCGCCGATACTCTGCGTTATGCCGCCGGCTTCGTGGGCAGCGACGTTCGTCTCGCGAAGCGCGTCCAATAGCGAAGTCTTACCGTGGTCGACATGGCCCATTACGGTCACCACGGGGGGGCGCGGGCTCAGGTCCTCCGGACGATCCGCCTCTACAACTTCCTGAAGGACTTCTTCCTCGTAACTAACAATGGTCGCTTCCGCGCCAAAGGTGCGCGCGATGTCCACGGCCGTGGGGCCGTCGAGGGTCTGATTGATCGTTGCGAAGATCCCTTTGTCGAGGAGCCGCTTAATCACATCTTTGGCGCGTGTTTCAAGCTTTTCTGACAACTCTTTGATTGCGATCCCTTCGCTGATGGTGATCTTGCGCGTGATCGGGACCTCTTCCGGAACCACCGGCCGTGGAGGAGCCATGGTGGGTGAGGGACCACGCCGCATCATCATCTGCGGTTGTTGCCGCCCGTACTGCTGACGACCTTGCGGGGGCGCTGCCGGTGCAACCTGCCCGCCTGCGGCTGGGCGTGATGAAGTGGGATGCATGGGGCGAGGCTCGCCCGGGCGCCGGGTTGGTAATGGACGCGCTTGCGCAGGTTTTGGAGCTGTTGCGTGGGGGTAGATGGGTTGATTGGGACTGGCGACGCCGCCTCGCCCTGTCCTTTGCGGCTGGCGCGCTCCTCCCCGGAATTGCGTTCCCGGCTGAGGCTGAGAAGGCATCCCTTGAGCCCTATTCTGAACAGCCCCTTCAGTTGCTCCGCCAGCACGCGCCGTCGGAGATTGCGGGGCGCCTATATTGCTTCTCACCGGAGTATCCGGGACATTCGCAGGCCAAGTCCGAACCGGTGTTTGACGCACCGGGTACATGGGCTTGGAAATCTGAATCCGTCCTGGTACAGGAGGTGCTGCAACGGAGGGTTTGACCACGACAGGCGGAGGGGGAGCGGGTCGTTCCACAGGGCGTTCGACAATTGGCGCAGGCTTGGGTGCGACAGGTGGAATGACAGGCCCAGCAGCGGCCGGAGGAGCGATCGGCTTGGGTGCGGGTGGCGGCGGGGGAGGTGCCACAACGACCCTGCGTGCAGTCGCCTTGATATCGGCAATTGATCGGGTCAGAGGGTGACTGTCGACGGCAAGGTCGTGAATCTTCTTTTCCAGCGTTTCGTGAACGGACGGCGCTTCGACTACAGGCGGAGCTTGCACGGGGGCAGCAGGCGCAGCCTCTACCGTTTCACTTTCAATCGCCGCGTCTCCACCGTCACGGAAATGCGCGCGGACTTTATCGGCCTGATCATCATCGAGCGCACTGGAGTGAGATTTCTTGTCNNATTCTCTGCTCCCTTACCAGTGCCCAGAAATTGGGCGGTAGAAATCTGCCGGCCGGTTCGATAATAGCTTTGGCAGCCTTATTTATTTTTCTCCACCTCCTTCTTCCTCCGGGCTTCCTGATTCCGGGGCTTTGGTTTCACCCTCTCCCAAGGTCTCACTCTGTACGTCTTCTCCAGTTGCCGCCTGCTCTGCGGCTAGTTCCGTGCCAGGGGCTTCAACAGGTTCACCTGATTCCTCCACGGCAGCGGATTCTTCGGGGGCGGCATCAAGAGCCTCGGCTCCGGACGCTTCCACGGGTTCGAGGATCTCACCCTCCTCAACCTCCAAGGGTACTTCTGCGCCTTCGACGGGTGCCCCCTCAGCCGACTGATCGCGCTCAAAGTAATCGGTAACAACGCGGCGGATGCGCTCCACGGTCTTCTCTCCCACGCCCGGAATCTGCATCAGGTCTTCGGGAGTCATTTGCGCCAATTGCTCGACACTTTCGATGCCGTGTTCACGCAACTTACCGAGAGTCTTGTCGCCCAATCCCGCCAGTTCGGAAATTGGCGCGCCGCGCATGGCCATGGCAGCCATCTGCGATTCGATTTCCT
>PLSX01000216.1:88500-89236 GCA_003165315.1 Acidobacteriota bacterium | reverse complement strand
CGGTATCTTGCCGCGCAACGCTGGCCGGAGGGTTTCGCCTGTCCGCGCTGCGGTGGGGGTAGCCGGGGTTATATTGTCTCGCGACGTGTGTATGAGTGCGCCGCGTGCGCCTACCAGTGCTCGGTGACGGCGGGGACGATTTTCCATAAGACTCGGGTACCCCTGTTGGGTTGGTTCTGGGCCCTTTACCGGATGAGCCAAGGCAAGAAAGGGGTCTCGGCACTGCAGTTGAGCAAGGAAATTGGCGTATCCTACCCCACCGCTTGGTTGATGCAGCACAAGATCCGCAAGGCCATGGCCGATCGCGAGCAAAAGTATCAACTGCGGGGGCTGTTGGAGGTCGACGAAGGCTATGTGGGGGGCGTGGAACGGGGCAAGAAAAAGCAGACGGGGCGAGGCGTGCGCAAAGCGGTGGTGGCGGTTGCCGTGGAGCGGCGTGGGGCGGGGGAGAAGGGTAGAAAACCTATCCCCGGATTCACCGCCCTGTCGGTGGTGCCCGACGCTTCGGCCGCCAGCCTGCACGGCTTCTTGCAGGCGAAGGCGGAAGCGGGAAGCGTGATCCTGACCGATGCTTGGCGGTCCTACCGCGGCATCGAAGCTAAAGGTTTCCAGCATCAACCGGTGCGGCGGGGCCCCGAACCGGCCGAGGCTTTTCGTCTTTTCCCCTGGGTTCATATCGCGATCTCCAACCTGAAGCGTTTCTTGTTGGGAACCCACCATAAATTCGGACCTCCGC
>PLSX01000216.1:0-88492 GCA_003165315.1 Acidobacteriota bacterium | reverse complement strand
AGCCTGATCTAACTTGATAAGCAGATGAATTCATTAACCACGTGCAGAAGGAAAAGGTTTACTCCAAGGAGGCTGTTTACTTCGCTTTCCCCTTTGCCACGGAAGATCCGCAAGTCCACTATGACCAGCAAAATGGCTTTATCGACCCGATGCGTGACCTTCTGCCTGGAGCGGACCGCGAATGGTTCTCCCTCCAACACTGGGCTTCCTTTCAATCAGGTGGTATCACGGCGGCGATTATCCCCGAGGATGCGGAACTCTTCACCCTGGGCGATATCGTGCGTGGGAAATGGCCGATGGAGCTGGATCCGCACCGGGGCACAATGTTTTCCTATGTGATGAACAACTATTGGTGGACCAATTACGTGGCAGGGCAGGGCGGAGACTTCACTTTCCGCTATGTCGTGACCAGTGCCAAAAGCCTGTCGCCAGGCGAACTCAGCCGCTTGGGATGGGAGGAGATGACTCCACTCGAAACCAATGAAATCATCGAGAATGATAAAGAGATTAGTCCTCCCCGCCCACTTAACAAAGCCCGGGAAAGCTTTCTTCAGGTTGACCAGTCAAACGTGATTTTGGTGAATTGGAAGGCGGCGGAAGACGGGCATGGCACGATCCTCCGCTTCCTCGAAGTGGCGGGAAACTCCAACCAAGTGGAAGTTCAGATTCCCATATTGCAGGTTCAGTCGGCGTGGCTGTGCAACGCCATGGAAGAAAACCAGCACTCGCTGGAAACCACCGCTCACGGACTTGCATTTGCCGTAAAGCCATTTCAGATCGTCACCGTAAGGGTTGAGGGGGCGCCGGTCGTGTATTGAGCGGCACGGCATGGATCAGGTAGCGGCGGGGGTTCCACACCAACTGTCAGCGTAAGCCCGCCGCTCCATCTTACTGCCTCACGCCAGGGGTCTTGACGAAGGGAGTAAGATACAGACGTTGTATCAGATCGTTTCCGCTTCACCACGGGAATACTTGGAGGCCGTCAAGCGTTCACTCCAAGTATTTCCCAAACTCGCTGCCCGTCAGAGGATCCGTATGAGAACCCTTCGTCAAAACTTCTTTTTGTCAATTTCGCTTTCCCTTGCATTCATGCTCAGCTCATTCCCGAGCGCGGCAACCGCTCCCCAAACGGTTTGGCAGATTGGCACCTTCAACGAATCTCCCAGCGAGTTCAATACGGGGAATAAAGGCGCGCCGTTTTTTGGCTCCCGTTTTCCCAAGGGCGATTTGGTTTACATCGTGGGGAAGAGCAAGCCTGAGACCGATTGGCCTGCCTATCAGGAGGGCGCCACCGTGGGGAAGGCTGGGAGCCACGCACACCCTTACACGATTCAGTTTGATTTGGATCAGACGCCGCAGGGCGTTTATTCGCTGAAGATCGCGATGCTCTCCGAGGCTGCGCGGGTGGCCGTGTTGCAGGTGGAGATTAACGGCCATGCCGGCCAGTTCTATCAACACCCCAGGCTGAACTACGGCGGCGGCGACCGGCAGATGGTGACGCTCCCCATCGCCGCAGTGGACACGATCAATTTTGACCTCCCCGCCAGGTTCCTGCAAAAGGGAACCAACAAACTAACCCTGACGGCGGTGGACGAAACTCCGGCGGAAACGGACGAGACCCACTCCATCATTACGTACGACGCGATTCAACTGGTGCAAGACTCGGCGGCTAGATTTCCCGCGAATGCCCTCACGGCCGATGCCGTACCCACCATTTTCTACGTGAAGCAGGGGGAAGGTTTGGCAGAGTTGGTGGATGTCTTTGTGCGTTGCAACTCGGCGGTTGAGCACGGAGAGGTAACGCTCAAGGCGGGGGGCAAGGAATATCGGCAACCGCTCTCGGCCAAAGAATTCGGCGAACAGAAAGTGGAATTTTCCGTTCCCGAATTCGCCACGCCCTTGAATGGCGAAGCCACGGTGAAGATCGGCGGCCGCGCACAGCACTTTCCGGTCACTCTGGCGCCGGCCAAAAAATGGAATCTTCTGATTGTTCCCCACATTCATGTGGACGTGGGGTATTCCGACTATCAGGAAAAGGTGGCGGAGATCCAGTCGCGAGTGTTGGAGGAAGCCACCCAATTGATCCAGGAGCACCCGGACTTTCGCTTCAGCCCCGATGGATTCTGGAGTGTGCGCCAGTACATGGCGGGGCGAAGTGAAGAACGTCAGCAGCGCCTTTTCCAAATGATCCGGGAAAAGAAGATCTTCATCCCCACCGTTGAGGCAAGCCTCCTCACCGGCTTTCCCGCCCTCGAGACGCTGATTCGCTCACTCTACCCGGCGTTTCAATTTCAGCAGAAGAACGGCGGCGATGCCGATTATGCCGACATCACGGACGTGCCCGCCTATTCCTGGTCCTATGCCTCGGTGATGGCTGCCGCGGGTTTGAGGTACTTCATCTCCGGTTGCGACAACGACAATGGACCGATTCTTCTCGCCAGCCGGCTCAATGAAAAATCGCCCTTCTGGTGGGAGGGGCCTGATGGCAGCCGAATCCTGATGTGGTACTCCTGGGTCTATTCGCAGTTGGGCGTTTTGTTTGGTGGGCTGCAAGGTGAAATCTCCGCCGGGCACGATGGCATCCCGGTTTTTCTCCAGGCCTACGATCATCCGGAATACAAATCGGATTCAGTTCTTGTGTACGGGACGCAATGGGAGAACACCGATCTCTTTCCCCGCCAGGCCAGTATCGCCGGGGATTGGAACAAGCTTTACGCCTATCCTCACTTGCAATACTCGGGCTTTGCCGACGCCATGCGCACCATCTCCGCTGGATTCGGAAATTCCATTCCCGTTGTACGGGGTGATGGCGGACCGTATTGGGAGTACGGCATCGTCTCCACGGCACGCTCCGCCGCCGTCGACCGTGAGAGCGAACAGCGTGCCCTCGCGGCGGAAGAGTTCTCCACCGTCACCAGCCTGGTGGATCCGGGAGTGCGGCCGGAGCCGGAAGTGCTCAAGCGGCTCTGGAACAACATGGTTCTGTATGACGAGCACACCTGGGGAGCCGACCGCAGCGTGACCGACCCCGAGAGCCGCGAGACCACCAATCAGTTGGCCGTCAAAGAGGCTTTTGCCACTGATGCCAAGCGCGACGTTGACTACGTGTTGCGCCGCAGTCTGGCTGATCTTGCCAACTCCATCTACGATCCGCAGGGAACACTGCTGGTGTTCAATCCCCTCAGTTGGCAGCGCTCAAGCCTAGTGGATCTTGACCTCGACAAGGGGCATGAGATTGTCGACCGGGTGACGAGCCAACCCGTTTCCTATGAAGTTCTCTCCACCGGCGAATCTTACCGACACATTCGTTTTCTGGCTCAGGACGTGCCGTCGGTGGGTTACAAGGCTTATTCATTGAAGGAAATCCCCGACGCGCCGCCCGCGCCCCAACCGGTTTCCGCCAGCACCATGGAGAATCAATTCTACCGCGTGGTTTTGGATGCGGAGAGTGGAGCAGTGAAGAGCATTTTCGATAAGGAGCTGAGCAAGGAACTGGTGAACACCGGCAGCCCTTACAAGTTTGACCAATATCTCTACGTCACGGGAGGTGACCAGAGCCCCAATCGGCTGCTCGAATACAGCGCCAACTGGCCGATTCCTGAACTCACCATTCACAATGCGGGCGGCGGGCGCCTGGTGTCCCTTACCCAAGAGCCTTTCGGCATGGCGGCGCGCCTTGAAAGCTCGGGCGTTAACACACCGCAGATTGAAACCGAAATCATCCTCTTTAAGGGACAAAAGAAGATTGAGTTCATCAACCACGTGCGCAAGACGGAGGTCTATTCCAAAGAAGGTATCTACTTTGCCTTTCCCCTGGCCATGGATCAGCCGCAATTCCGCTATGAAATCCAGAATGGCTTCGTGAATCCGGCCCACGATCAACTGCCGGGAGCGGGAAAAGAGTGGTTCTCCGTGCAGCATTGGGTGGCGGCGGACCAGGACGGCGCGACGGCGGCCATCATCCCTGTGGACGCATCGCTGATCACCCTGGGAGACATCGTGCGCGGTACATGGCCGCGTGAATTCGGCCGCCGCAATGGCACTATCTTTTCCCAGGTCATGAACAATTACTACTTCACCAATTATGCCGCGGGCCAGGGTGGGGATTTCACCTTCCGCTACGTCCTGACAAGTGGCGCCAATCTTGAGCCTGCACAATTGAGCCGCCTCGGGCGCGAAGAGATGTCTCCCCTGGAAGTTGACCAGATCACTTCGCAGGACAAAGCCATCAATTCACCGCGGCCCCTGGATACAGCGCAGGCGAGCTTCCTGAAAGTGGATCAACCCGATGTCGCTCTGGTGACGTGGAAGGCAGCGGAAGATGGCAAGGGAACGATTCTGCGCTTTCTGGAATTGGCGGGAAAACCCGCGGAGGTCAACGCCGAGACTCCGCTGCTGAATGTGCAAGCGGCGACAATGGCCGATGCTTTGGAACGGAACCAGAGTGCGCTCACGGCCTCGCCCCACGGATTCCACTTCTCCGTCAAACCCTTTCAGATTGTCACCGTCCGCGTGGAGGGAACCTCCGCGATCAAGTGAGGGTCGAAGAGCGAGCTAGCACGGAGAAAGGTAGCGCAAAGTCATTCCGCTCAGAGCCGAATTACTTTGCGGGTCTTTCCCCTTGCCCGGATATGAATCAGGCGTACCGCTGAAGTCATCAGCTTTCAGTTTTCTGTCAAGAAATACAATAATGCCCGCCGGTTGAAGCGCCCACCGAACCGCGGCGCGGCGAAAGAAAGCAGGCGCAGGGGCAGGCCTCGTGCCTGCCCCCTCCCGCCGGAATTCGATCCAGGCGTTTCCGGGCGCTCACGAGGGGCGCCCCTGCTGCAATTCCGCAAAGTGAATGCGGAACCAGGGGGCGGCGCGCCATCCCCTGCGCCAAAGCAGCCCCGAAGACGTCAGGATGGCCGCCCGGATGCGACTTTTTGTAGCCTCTGAATCTGGTAGATTTTCCTTGACTTGAGAAGTATCTCTAGATATAATAACCATGTGTTACTGTGGGGTATCGTTATGTCCCTCCCCAATTCTCACCTCTTCTCGAAGCCCCAGCAATCCAACCTGCCGGGTCGACCGGTCAGAACTTCAGCGCCAGGATCAGGGGGGCGAAAACCCGTGAGTGGGGACTTTATCTGGGGCGTCCAGAACCTATTTTCCGAGGGAAGATGCTGTGTCCCGGCTCTCTCGTCCTGGGTCCAATTTCCGGGGGAATTTCCGCGCCTTCCCACGATGTACGACAAAACACAAGGGGTTAGTGATTTCAGACTTTAAGTCACAGCAATTATTCTCTTTGAATACAAGGAGTTAGCGTGGAAACGGAAAATCGGAGTGGATGCCTGGACTCACCTTTCCACGATGTAGAAGAAAACACAAGGGGTTAGCAATTTCAGACAATAAGTCAGAGGCTCTATTCTCTTTGCATACAGGAACTTAGCGGGGGATCGGAGAATCGGAGTGATGGAACGGGGTTTGCTTTCCACGATATATAAGAAAAAAAAGGATTTAATCGAAAATGATAGAAATTCCTCAAACTTCTATATTATTGAAAAATAAGACATTTATTAAATTCCCTGTGAATTCTGGAGGGTAAAAAAAAAGGGGGGGAAATTATGAAAAATTATCCCTAAGTCACTGAAAACAAATGTAGAAAAAATGTCCGCTTTTGCTCTTCCACGATGTTGATGAAAACAAAGATAGTTACAAGTCGCTTTCCACGATGTTGATGAAAATAAAGGTGGTTAGTGAAAATGCAAGTTGTAAGGGACGAGCAGCCAAGTCTGAAATCTGATGCCCTGATGCTGGATTCCAGGGCAATGAAAGTCGCTTTGCCGGGAGCAGAAACGACGCCGGGAGACAGCACAAATCCAAAGACCCGAAGAATCCCCTTGACCCCTCGCCTCGCTTGGCAAAAACTGGGAAAAGGGCAGTGTTAAGAGTCGATTGGGTAGGTGGCTGATGGCAGGCAATCAGTCGCGGCAGGAGTGACGTCGTGCCGTTCACTGACGATTGGTTTCAATATGGCTGAGCATTCATCACGCGCTGCCGACGTGCTGGTTATCGGCGGGGGGATCATCGGTTGCTCCATTGCCTGGCGCTTGGCGCAGGCGGGGATGAAGGTAACGGTTCTTGACCGCGCCGAACCGGGCGGCGAGGCTAGTAGCGCCGCGGGGGGCATGCTGGCGCCTTTGGGGGAGATGCTGGAGCCCCGTACATTTTCAGAGTTGTGCGTCGCCAGCCGCAATCTTTACCCGCGTTTCGCGGCTGAAATCGAAGAGTCCAGTGGCCATCACGCCGGCTATCGCAGCGACGGCTCCCTGATGGTGGCGCTTGACGAAAAGATCGAGCGGGAATTGGGGGAAATCCAGCGCGTGCAGACCGCGCAAGGATATTCGCTCGATCCGCTGACGCCCGGCGAAATTCAGGGCCGCGGAGCAGACCTTTCCCCCCATGTCCGCGGCGGCCTGTTTATTCCCGAAGATCACTGGGTTGATAATGAGCGCTTGATGCGAGCTTTACTGATTGCCTGTCAGCGTGCGGGCGTGCGGCTGGAAGCCGGGTGCGCTGTTCATAAGTTCAACCTGACCGGCGACCGCATTGACAGCGTTGTGGAGGAAAACGACACCCGCTATACGGCAAAAACATATGTTCTGGCGGCAGGATGCTGGTCGGGGAAAATCGCCGAAGGGCTTGGGATCAAGGTACCCGTCGCTCCCTGCTGCGGGCAAATGATGGAGTTCGAGGTTGAGCGCGAGTTGCCCTTCGTAGTGCGCTCCGGAATGCACTACCTGGTGCCGCGCCCGGGGCGCCGCCTGTTGGTGGGCGCCACTTCAGAGCACACTGGCTTTGAAAAGACTGTGACGGCCAACGGATTGCTTTCGCTAATGGAAGGGGCGGTCCGCATTGCGCCGATGGTGGGAAAAGCCCTCTTCCTGCGCGCCTGGGCAGGCCTGCGGCCCGACACCGTGGATCACCTTCCAATCCTAGGCTATGGAGAGATTGAGAACCTGACTTTCGCCACCGGCCACTTCCGCAATGGCATCCTTCTTGCGCCGGTAACAGCGGAAATCATTGCGGACCTAATTGTGAAAGGTTTTACTTCCAGGCCCATTGAAGTCTACAGACCGACAAGGTTCAAATGACCGGGAAACCGGATGATGGGGTGAACAAAGGTCACCCCATGCGCGTGTTGATCATGGGGTCAGTGGATCGACCGATCTGCCGATCCACTTCATCCGATCAGGGCACTAAGCGATTATTCAGGGGATTGATCGGCGGCTCATTAATGCCATCGCGGGAAACCGGATCAAGCGTGTGTTCCAGTGAGTGGGCAAGGGCCTCAACAATGTTGGGATCGAATTGTGTCCCGCTGCACCGGCGTAATTCCTGGATGGCGTCATCGACGGTGCGGCCAGGCTTGTAAGCCCTTGCTGAAACCATGGTATCGAAGCCGTCCGCCACAGCGATGATGCGAGCGCCCAGAGGAATCTCGTCGCCTTTCAAACGGTCGGGGTAGCCCGTCCCGTCGACCATCTCATGATGATTTCGCACCATACCGCGAATCCGTTCGATGGACTTCAGCTTCAAGGGTTCGAGAATCTTCGCCCCCAGGATTGTGTGGGCTTTCATCAATTCAAATTCTTCCCGGCTCAGGCGCGTAGTTTTGTTGAGAATCGACTCCGGCACGCCAATCTTGCCGACATCGTGAAGAATGGCGCCCAAACGAACTTCCTCAATCGACCCTTCGGAAAGGCCCATCTGGCGTGCGATCTGGGCGGCGATGCGTGAAACCGATTGCGAATGACCCTGGGTGTAATGGTCCTTGGCGTCGATGGCAAAAGCCAGTGCGGTCACGATATCCAGCAATGATGGAGACTCGCCGTTCCCTTTCAAGGTGACGTTTTGAAAGCGCTCGAGGTAATGATCAAAGACTTCCGGCCCGGTGGAGAACATGCGCTTCATGGTTACGCCCAGGTAAGCCTCAAGCAACTTGGTCTCCCATTCGGACCGCACTGAGCCGATGCTCAGCGAAGCGACCCGGACGCTATTGCCTTGTTGATGTTTGGCCAGGTACATTCCGGAATCCGCCACCCGCAGAATTTCCTCCTGCGTGGGGCCATGCAAGGGAAAGGAGGCAATTCCAAAACTCGCTGTCACTCCATGGGCGGACAGATAGCCATCCGATTCAATGCTTGAGCGCAATCGCTCCGCCAGGGTCTCCGCTTGATCGGTGCGAGTATCGGGCAACATGATGGCAAACTCGTCGCCCCCATATCGCGCCACCACATTCGATTGCCGTACGCGGTCGTTGAGCAGTTGAGCAACAGCCGTCAAAACCTTGTCACCTTCCAAGTGGCCATGCCGGTCGTTGACCTGCTTAAATCCGTCCAGATCCATCATGATGACGGAGAAGGTCTGGCCCGTGCGCGTGGAGTGGCGCCACTCGCGATCAAGAGCCTCCATGAAATAGCGATGGGTTTTCAATCCCGTCAGCCCATCGGTGATGGCCTGCTCCAACGCCACCTGATAGGCTTGCGCGTTGTGCAGGGCAACGGCAAGCTGGTCCGCCAGGGTTCGCAAGGTCAGCACGTCCTGCTGCGAGAAGGCGTACGCCTGCTTGCTCTCAAGGCTCAAGACCCCCATCAATTCCTCGCGGTACTTCAAGGGAAGGCTCAATGCCGATCGGATGCCGGGATGCAAGGCAATGTAGCGGGGTTCTTTCACCACGGAGTTCGCCAGCACCGGTTCGCCGGACTCCGCCGCAACCCCCGAAAGGCCCTCACCCATGCGAATGCGGCGCCCCACCAATTCCGGCCCGTATCCAGCCTCCGCTTCCACCACCAATTCTTCGCCTCCCGGTGCAACCATTTCGATCCGCCCCAGGTCATAGCCGAAGGCGCTGCGGACCTGCTGGCAGATTGTGGGCAGCAATTCCTTGGGGTTCAAGACCGAATTTGCCTTGCGCCCTAATTCATTCAGCAATGCCAGATGGCTTGAGCGCCGCTGTTCCCGTTTAAAAAGCCTGGCGTTCTCCACGGCGCCGGCTGCCTCCTGTGCCAGCACTTGCACAAGATCGAACTGAGTCTTGCTGATAGCGAACTCCCGCTCCATATCCGCCAGCCCCAGCACGCCCATGGTTCCATCGGAAAAATGGAGGGGCACCCCGCTCCAGGTCTTGATATTCGGATTCACCGGCGCCAAGCCCAATCGCCGCACCGTTGCTTGAACATCGTTGGGGACCAGCAGGGGCTGCCGGGTTTTCTGCACATATTGCGCCAGAGAACTCGCGGGGCCACCTTGTGGTGTATGTTGCGGACCTTCGCGGTCAAACGGCACGATAACTTCCAACGGCCCATCTGCCGCGTCCTGCAGGGCCAGGGCAAAATTCGATCCTCCCAACAATCCCTTCAATTCCTGGCGGAGGATTTCAATTTGGGCACGCATATCAAACGTGGTGCGCAGGGCTTCGCCCACCCGATGCAGAGTTTTCAACTCTTCGCTGCGCCGCTCCGCCGCCCGGTTTAGCGACCAATTTTCCACGGCCACACTCACCTGAACTCCAATCGCCAAAGCTACCTTCAATTCCTGCGGCGAAAAGGTCCGAATGCGGCGAAAACCCAGTATTAGTGCGCCATATGATTTCTCGCGAACCTGCATCACCACAACCACAACTGTCCGCAACCCTTCATGCCTCATTACGTCTCGGAATTCGTGGAAGTCAGGGTCGCGCTGCCACGCCGCAACCACTTCCGACCGGCGCAGGTCGGGGAAGACCATCAGTGCCCCCCACCGCCCGCCGCTGGAAAGCAGATAGTAGCGGAGGGAATCCTGGCTCAGCCGCTCCACTCCCTCAGGTGAAACCCCGGAAATGCTACAGTGCACCTTCCCCTCGTCACCCTCTTCCTGGAGCAGCATGTAACCCTGCTCTGCGCCAAGCATTTCGATGGCGGCACGGAGCGAGTGGTCCACCATTTGTTGGGGATCACGACACTCGGAAAGTTCTTTGCCGAAAAAGTGGAGGCTGGAAAACCAGAAGACGTCTGTATTGCGGTGCAACGTTTGGGTCCGTCCGCGCCATCTGGGGAGAAGCATCCCCACCAGCACCAGGGCGATCGCCAAGACTGGAAGAAAAAGTGTAAACCCCGAGCCGCTAAGATAGTTCCCCATCGCAGTCCATCCAGGCGAGGAAGCCTATACCACACCGCAGGCATTGCCATTGCCTGACTCTATGTTTGCCGTCGACTGGCGCGAACTCGAGGGGCTCAGAGGATTTCTTGGTTTTTAAACCAGCCGAGCGGTTCCTCTGACCCAATCGGCCTTGTGGTTTCTCCCAGTGCGGACTATACGTCACACCACTCCGTGCGTCAATCAGTGTTTAATCACAATTGTTTGAGGATAATTCTCAGCTTGGAAATACCCCCCAAAAGCACGGTGCTATTCTGGTTGCATCGGTTCAGCAGTGTACCCTGGGAGGGTGTCGGCGGTCCCAATTCCGCATTCCATCCATTCGGATTCTCAGCACTTCCCACACTTGCGGCCACTCCTCAAAATTACAGACGGATTCGATGATGACTTCCCGCCTCCTGCTGCAGGCTCACCCTCACCTTACACAACTTGTTTCTCGTGATTGCCCAACTCGCGAACCAGTGTTTGAACAGCCGCTTCCAGGCTCATCATAACGGTTTCAAGACCTTCCAACTCGCCTTTTCTGGCCATCTGCTCCAGGGTCCGCGCGGCATCCAACGCCTGGGGCGCGGCGATGTCGCCAATAGAACCCTTCAGCGTGTGTGCGGATCGAAACAACATTGAGGCGTTCCGCTGCTCAGCAGCTTGACGGACATTCTGCAGAAGTTTGGGGCACTCTTGCAGAAACATTTCAATAATCTCCTTGCCCAATCCCTCGTCGCCTTCCAATCGGCTCAAAAAGCCGTCCTTATCGAACACCATTGAAGGTGGAGCCTGCCTCGTGGCGGGGGTGGCCTGCGGCGAAGTCAATCGTTGAACACACTCGAAAAGCGCGATGGGTCGAATTGGTTTGGCAAGGTAAGCATCCGTGCCTGCGCCCGCGCAGGCTTCCTCCTCACTCAGAGATGGATTGCCTGTCATGGCAATGATTGGCATATGCCCCCCAGTGCGCCGCTCAATTTCCCTGATCGCGCGGGCCGCCTCCAACCCATTCATGCCACACATATCCGTATCCACCAATATCAGGTCAAATCCTCGCGCCTGTGCGTCTTGGACAGCGCTGAACGCTTCCAAGCCATCTGCAGCAAGAAAAACTTGGTGTCCCCGCTTCTCCAGCAAATGGGTCACCAGCAACTGGGTGACTTCATTGCTCTCCGCCAGAAGTATACGAAGTGTTTGTTTGGGCTCATGTGGGGAGAGTGGGGAATCAGGGGTGGTATTCCCCACCATGGCCGTCTCCAGCGCCTTGACCAGGACCTTCACCAGATCCGACTCCAGGACTGGCTTTGTACAATAATCCGCAATACCCAATTCGCGGCATCGGATTGCGTCACGTTCAACGCTCGCGGGAGAGAGCATCATCAAAATGGGAGTCGAGAACCCAGGGATTCGGCGCGCTTGTTCCACCAGATCAAATCCATCACCGCTTGGTAGCTGCCCGTCAATAAGGGCAAGGCGAAACTGGGCGGTGGATCGCTGTGCTTTGCGAATCGCTGCCAGCGCGCCCACACCGCCTTGCAAAAGGGTCGGAATCAATCCTCTGTGGCGCAGCAATTCGCCTAGAATTTCGCGGCTGGCGGTGTGATGGTCTACCACCAAAATCGGCACTCCGCGCAATAGGCTGGTCTGCATTGCATCTGGAGGCGACGCTGCTGTCCCGGCGAAACCCAGGCGCAAGATGATGCTAAAAGTGCTCCCTTTCCCCGGGCCGCTTTCAACGGAAATGGCCCCCCCCATCATGCGGACCAATTCCGAACACAAGGCCAAACCCAACCCCGCACCCTCAAACCGGCGGGTCGCGGATCCATCCACCTGGGTAAACGGTTCGAACACCATGGCAATTTTATCGTCAGGAATTCCAACGCCGGTATCTGCCACCGAGATGCGAAGCGTTACCTCAGTTTCTGTTTGCGAGTCCGCCCTGAACCGAACCACAACTTCACCTTGCTCGGTGAATTTGATGGCATTTTCCACCAGATTCATAACAATTTGCTTCAAGCGGAACGGATCGCCCAAAAGCGGCAAAGACAAGGAGGGATCCAAAGCGCAGACCATCTCCAGACCTTTGCCATACGCCTGACTAGCCAGGGGGCGAACGACTTCTGCCATAACGTCGGCCAAGAAGAAAGGAATGGCCTCCAGCTCCAATTTACCTGCTTCGATTTTCGAGAAGTCCAGGGTGTGATTGATAAGTTCCATCAGTGAGTTCGCCGAGGACTCCACCAGTTCCAGGTAGTGGCGTTGCTCCGCGTCCAACCGCGTGGCAAGTGCAAGCTCGGTCATGCCAATGACTGCATTCATGGGGGTCCTGAGCTCATGGCTCATGTTGGCTAGAAATTCGCTTTTGGCCCGATTGGCATCCTCGGCGGCTTTCATCGCATTGTGTGTTGCAACCTCAACTTGTTTGCGTTCGGTAATGTCCTGTACAAGCTCGGCAATTCTAACCACCTTTCCCGCGGAGTCACGGATGGGAAAGGCACGGTCCCATACCCAGCGAAGGCTTCCGTTGGGACGAAGAACGCGATATTCCCACTCTCCCCGGCTGCGATTAGAAAGTTCCATACTGGCTGCTATTGCCGGACGGTCGTCCGGATGAATGCCGACCAGGAATGATCGAGGACTTGCGTACAAACTCTCGCAACTCCGGCCCCAAACCTTTTCGTAGGCGGGGCTGACATAGAAAACCTTGTTCAATTGCGGATCGAACAGCAAAAGAACCTCTTCCACGTTCTCGGCCAATTGCCGGAAGCGTTCTTCGCTTTCCTGCAACATTTCTTCGGCGAGCTTGCGTTCAGTGATGTCGTGGTTTATCCCCCGCAAACCGAAAGGCCTGCCTGCCTCGTCTTTCAAGACCTCGCCTTGGGCATGAATGACCTTCACCGCCCCGTCGGGCAATTGGAGACGATAGTCAATGTTGTACTCCTTTGTTCCGTTCAGGGCATCGCTTAGAGCACAATCGACCCGCATCCTGTCATCGGAATGGACAATGGCCAGGAAGACTTTTCGATGGTCTTCCAATTGGCCGGGCGTCTGCCCAAAGATACGGAAGGTTTCATCGGACCAGTGCGCAATGTCGGTTTTGGCATTCCAATACCATGAACCGATGTGGGCGATTCGCTGCGCCGCGGCCAGCTCCTCTTCACTTTCCCGCAATCGCGCCTCGGCGTGCTTCCGTTCCGTAATATCTTCTGCTGTGCCCTCATAATAGAGAATTTCGCCGGATCCGTTCCGGACGGCGCGGACGTTCTCCCGGACAACCAAGGTGGCACCATCCGGACGGTGCCATTCGGACTCCAAACCCGTGGCCTCACCCTGGCTTTCCAACAGTTCCTGAATTTGGCTTTGTGAGTACGAGGGTAGAAACCCCTCGGCCTCAGGGTTGCTTGATGCCAATTCTTCAAACGAAGAGTAGCCCAGCATCCTGACGAAGGCCGGGTTTCCCACAAGAATACGCCCCTTCAGGGTTCTCCGGTAGATTCCCACAGGGGCGTTTTCAATCAAGGTCCGGTAGCGCTCCTCACTTAATTTGAGCGCCTCTTCCGCCATCCGCAGTTTGGTGATGTCGCGGGCGATGACGGAGCAGCCTACCAGCTTACCCCGGGCGTCTTTGATGGGCGAAATGCCCAGACTTACCCGGATATTCCCCGCCTTTCCCCGCCAAACCGTCTCAAAGCTGGTGATGGTTTGCCCTTGTTGGACCTGCTCAAACAGGTGGGACAATTCGCCTGAAAGCTCCGCCGGCGTTAGCACGGACAGGGACTTGCCCAGGATTTCTTCCTGACAATATCCGCAAAGAGCTTCCGCGCCCCGGTTCCAACTGACAATAAGTCCTTGGGGCGAAATCCCCATGATGGCGTCTTGGGAGGATTCCACGATTGCGGCTAATTGGGCGCGAGTTTCCTCTGCTTGCTTGCGCGCGGAAATGTCCTGCCCCGTAATCACAATGTGGGTCACTTCGCCGGGTCCACGGCAGACGGGCGTTATGGTCAACTCCTCCTGGTACAAGCTTCCATCTTTTCGGCGGGTCATTGTGTCACCCCGCCATACATTCCCCCTGCGAACGTTGTTCCAGATTTCCCGATAAAATTGCTCACCGTCCGTCCCAGAATTGAGCAGGCTGGAATTCCTGCCAATTACTTCGTCCAAGGTATAGCCAGACATCGCTGTAAAGGTTGGGTTGACCCACAGGAAGTTGCCGTCGCAGTCCGTAATGACAATACCGAGAGCGGCGGCCTCCAGCGCGGCGGCTTGCAGGCGGACCTGCTGTTCCACCCGTTTGCGCTCCGTGAGGTTGCGTGCGATCCCCTGCACTCCCACCGCCTTGCCGTCCTCGTAAAGCAGGCGGCCGCGAACCTCCATGGTCAGCCGGGCGCCGTTTCTGGCGATGAATTCAAGTTCTGCGTCACCGGATTCTTTCCCCGCCCGTGCACTTTCCAAGGCTTGGCGGACGGCATCCCGATGCTCGGGGGCAACGACCTGGGCAATATTCGTGCCCAGCAATTCCTGCCGCGTGTAACCCAGCACTTTGACAGTGGTGTTATTCACAGAGGTAAAGTTCCCCTGAAGATCACGCGTATAAACCAGGTCAATGGCATTCTCAAGCAAATCGCGGTAACGATCTGTAAGAGCCGCTTCCCGTCGCAGCCATTCCCGAATCTCCTCCGTCTTGGCGCGCACTTGCCGCCGCAGGATCACCACCCACGCGACCACCACCAACATCAGGATGCCTACGAGAGTGGCAAGATGGGCCTTCGCCATCCACTCAGACACCCGGCCTTCCAGCCGCCCGAGGGAACTGTGATCATTCCCCGGCAGGGCTATGAAATTTACGATCGAAAGCGGCGGAGACCCCGTGCCGAGGATGCTGCAACCGTCACCCTCCGTCACATAGGAACTTTTGCGCAGGCTTGGGGTTCCACCAAAGTCCACCAAATGAATAGGGCGGACTGCCACTGCCAGGAAGGCGTCCACCTCCACATGCGCACGGGGGCCCGTGGTCCATCCCAATGTCGGAAGGGAAAAAGCCTCCATCGGCAGGTAACCTTGCTGCCCCCAAATCTTCCCCGGCCCCCCAAATACGAGCAGGCAAGCGAGAACAATAATCCGGGTTGGTGCTCGGCCCGCACTCACGACGCAAATATTTCCTTCCTCACTATATTTTCGGCAGGTGGAGGGAAAAGCTTGAAAGAGAATTAAGCGTTAGGGTTCAGCCTGCTGATTAAGGGGATGGGGGATGTGATTTTGCCGAGTGCAGCTGGAGGTCGTGGCATAGCCAGGATGGCCGGGCTTTAGCGTTTCCAGAGGGGTGACGTTGGTGACCTTCGTTGACAAGGAATTCCCGACCACGCTATCGCGCAATTAAACGTTTGTATTAAGGCGTGCCCCAGGGTAATTGTCTCGATGAAAAATAGCTCCGATGCCGTTATAGAAGCGCCACGCCGCCGGCAAAATCGGGCGAGGAAAATTTGTTTTCCGCCACCAACGCGGTGCCTGCAAGAAGCGGCAAGAATCAGGAAATGACGTGATCGTACCGGGTTTCCGGGATTCCCGGGATTTCGAATTCCGGTTTCCCCGGGTTTCCCTGCACGTCGTCCAGTTCAACTGGTCGGGAACAGTCTTTACAGCGCAACAGCTTTCTTCGCCTCTGGCAAGGCATTGGCAGCAAAGAGGGGAATTTTCGTCCCCTCAACTCGAACGGTCTGCACATCCGCGATGCCAATGAATCCCAGGATCTGACGCAAGTATGGCTCGACAAAGTCCCACGGGCGCCATGGGCCTTCTGTAAAAACGCCACCCGAAGCCAGAACCAGGATGGCCTTCTTGTCCTTCGCCAGACCAAGAGCGCCGCCATCGGAGTACCGGAAGGTCCTGCCCGGCCTCACGACCGCCCTCGCAGGGCTGGGGGCCAGGGTGACTCGCTACGCCTTCCCTGTACGACTCTTTCATTCGCTACTCCATGCCGGTTTATCCCGGCGCTATCCAGAGTTTCACTCTGCGCCAGCCCCGGTCAAGTTGCGAGCAGACTCAGGAACTCGGCGGCGCGGACAATCCGGATGCCGCGAAACTCTTTCAAGTCCAGCAGGTCCTTATCACCGCTGACGATATATTGCGCACGGCCTTCAAGAGCGCATTCAAGGACCATGTTATCGTCGGGGTCGCGGCAGACCGCCGTAAGCGCCTTGGGAAGCTGAATCACCTGCAGAAAGCCCAGATAGTCAGCCAGCGTCTCCGCCACCTGGTCCGCGGAGAACAGGAGGCGGGTTTCAAGCTTCTCCGCCAGTTCCTCCATCAATTCCGGGCAGGTGAACACCCGGAACTGGCCGGAGCGCGCCCGCTCAACGCATTGAAAGGGGTTTCCCCGCCAGCCCGTGGCGGAAAACAGGATGTTGGTGTCGAAAACGGCGGTAAAAGGCTAGGCTATTTCTTGTGCAGCAAGGTATTGACGAAGGACTCGCGTTCATCTTCCGTCAGGCGGTCCCAATCGAGTCCACGATCCGCCGCCACCCGGCGCAGTTGCGCCTCGCCCAGGCGCAGCCGATCCTCCCGGCCCGCTTGTGCTTCCAGGGCAAGCGCCAGCAGCGCCACCCGCTTGCGTTCGGCCGGCAACCCCCGCACCAATGAAACCACCTGTTCGTCACTCAATTCCAAACTGCTCATATTCGCCATCATATCACCCGCCGCAAGCTTCGGCGCTGATTTCTGGTCCCCCGTTCGACCCATCGTTTGTAGCGAGGGTGTCCCCACCCGCGTCTGACGTCTCGTCCCTATCGTGAAATCGGGGGCATCCCCACCCGCGCTGGAAACCAAGCTCCCCTCCTTAATCTAAGGAGGGGCCGGAGCGCGAGCGACGGGGGTGGTTACAGGTGCACAGGTGGAGCCTGTAGCGAGGGCGTCCCCACCCGCGTCTGACGTCTCGTCCCCCATCGTGAAATCGGGGTCGGCGCAGGGCGAGCGCAGCCCTGCGATTGACGCCTTTGACCCATTCCAATTTCAGTTTCGTTTTCCCCAAGCCGCAGAGTTTCACTCTGCGCCAGCCCCCGGATTGCTCAGCGGTTCTCTCCCCGTGCCCGGAAACAAACCACGCGTAGCGCAGACCGCCGAATTTGCGGTCTGCGGTTCTTCAATGACGTTGGCCGCTTGATGATGGTCCACGGTCCTTGCCGGGAAAGAGACGCGGACCACAATGGCGGTGGTCCGCGCTACCTGCTGTCCACATCTCTGCATCTCGAATGTTTTTGCCCTCTCCGAGGGGAGAGGGTCCCCAAGGGACGAGGGGGGGTGAGGGGTCATTCGTTGATGCTTTCCCTTTCCCAAACGTGGACCGCGACAAGCGGGGAAAGATAGCGCTGAGTTATTCGGCTCCAAGCCGGATTACTCAGCGGTACTTTCCCCGTGCCCGGAAACAATTCACGCGCTTCCCTCGCCCCCCTTGGGGGAGAGGGGGGACCGCAAGGCGGTGGGTGAGGGGGTTCTTACCAAGGTGGAAACCATTTGTCAGAACCGCAAGAGGAGACCCAGATCTAAGAATGAAAAAACCTATGTTTCGGAATTGTGTTAGTAACACCCAGCGTTTTTGACCCCCTCACCCGTCCCGCCCCGGCTGATGAAAACGCCGGTTGCGGGCCACCCTCTCCCCCAAAGGGGCGAGGGAAGTAAATTCGATTCCACCTTCGAGCGAAGCAGGTTGGGTCTGGTACAGGTATCGTTGAAACGTGCAACATTTCCTTACGCCATGCGGCGGCGCGCTGGGCCATGCCTCGCCGGACCAACTGTAATTTGGATAAGTCTGCGGCGAGCCGTACGCCTAGGACTTGCGAGTGTGCCGGACGTATTGTCAAGAATTGGATTTTTGAGCACACTAGAACCAACAAGCCAGCAAATAGGAAGTGTCATCCAAATATGAACGCAGGTCCTTTGCCGTGCGTAAGTGAGAACGCGGCCCCAACCCGCTAAAATGCAAGTATCCTATGCTGTTGTTCCGATTTCCAGGAGAAACCGATGCCGTCCGCTATCAAAGGAAGGCTCTGGCGCCATGACGAATTGATCGTTGCGTGCAATCTCTACTTTACGCTTCCGTTCGGCCAGATGCATGCGCGCAATCCGAGTGTGATTGCCCTCGCCAGCGCGCTCGGTAGAACTCCCAGTAGCATTGCAATGAAACTGGTCAACTTCGCGTCTCTTGATCCAGCCCATCAGGCCAGGGGCGTCTCCGGGTTGAAGGGAGTGAGCCGCATGGATAAGGAGGTGTGGCAAGAGTTTCACGCGAATTGGTCAAGAATGGCGAGCGAAAGCGAAAGGTTATTGGAAGACGTACTTGCTGTAGATCAGAAGCCGGTCAAGAAGAAGGTGGGTGCGGCTGAGATAGTGCTACCGGCTCCAACCCAGCCAACTGAGAGGACAGCCAGCGTTCAGGTGCGCGTCATGCAAAGCTTCTTCAGGAAGGCTGTTCTTGCGGCGTACGGATGGCAGTGCTGCGTGACCGGCAATCCGGTCCCTCAGTTGTTGATTGCGAGTCACATCCTGCCGTGGGGTGATTTCCCGGAGCAGCGGCTCAACCCCAGCAACGGACTGTGCCTTGCCGCTCACCTTGACCGAGCATTTGACAGTGGGCTGATCACCTTTGGCACTGACATGCAATTGGTCTTGAGCTCGCGCCTACGAGCTTACTTGCCCAACCAGAGCCTGCAGCGTGAGTTTGTATCAATCGAAGGAAGTCCCTTAAGGATGCCCGAGAGGTTCCGCCCCGGTTCAGAATTCGTAGAGTACCACCGACAGAATATTTTCCGTCCCTAGAGACGGCCTCACAAAGAAATCGCGGCCTTGCAGGTCTCCTCTGCGATATTGTGTCCGCCGTAGTTCAATACGTCAGGCACGTTTTCCATCAGAATCGCCAAGGGCTCAAGACGCCGGACGTAGTCGAGATAACGGAGGTAGAGATTTCCTTTGGGGTCCTGTTTGAAGGCTGTAGGGTGGTCCTGGACCTCGCGGAGTTTAGCTCTGCCCACTCTGGCAAAGGCCTGACACGGTGGGCCACCGACAATTACGTCAATTGCTTCATTAGGTGGTATTCCGGGAGCGGACTCCCCCATTAACTCTTCGGCTTCCACTTTGGTAATGTCTCGGGCCAGATCACCTGACTCGATTTTATCGAGACCACCGTGGAAATTCAGCCTATGGGAGGCTGCCGCCAATGGGTCAATCTCGACAGCGGCGACGATCTCAAAGTCGGTCCGATGCAACCCGAGAGAAAGACCGCCGCATCCAGAGAACAGATCAAGGACTCTGGGCCGGCCACCTGCCATTAAGCGACGAGTCTTTTTAGCTCTGGATTTTCTATTCATCATCTATCATTTGTTGACCGAAAGTTCCGATGCAACGGCCAATCGACGGGGATGCTCGTTCTCAATTGCCGACTTACAGGTAAGATACAACCCACCGCATGTGAATGCAATCGTCAGGTTCAGGCCTGTTGAGTTCAGCGCCGAGCTTCCACTCGCCGACGCAACGCTCGTGCATCGAGGCGGCGTCCCACCTTTTGCAGTCGAAAAGCGCAAGGTGTTCGACATTCCATGTGAAAAAGTAACGACATCCCTCGCGCGTAGCCTTCAGGAACGCATCCTCCATCAGGGCCATGCCGAACGGGGAACTGCCCTGGGCCGCGCCCGGAAGTTTGACCTCGCCGCAAAGTGCCAGCTTGCCGCGCCCGCCCTCTTTCCGTTCGTAGAGGCGAAAATCTTGTCTCTGTCGGCTGCCGCGTCCAACGCGTTCAATTTCAGACGAACCAAAAAGCAACTCGGGATGGGTTTCAAAGATCTTATCTGACCACTTTGAAACGTCAGCGCAAAAACTGACCTCGTTTTGTCGGTAGCTTAATGGAGGCATTCGTTTCTCTGGACACCCATAATAGCAAATCTGGCGTCCGTTGCGTGGAGCATACATAGAGTGCATGGATACAGCAAGAGCTTGAATGGCACGGGATTGGTTCCCCCGAGGCTGGCGCAGACTTCGGCACTTTGAATTCTGCGATCTCCCGAAGGGACCTTTACAAAGTTCAACGCAACCCATCCGGCCCAGGCGTGTGGGCACATGAAAGGGACCCCTCATCCGGCGTCGTCCCTCCGCCACCTTCTCCCCGGGGAGAAGGAAAAACATCAAGAGCAGTGGTTAGTGGGGAGTGGCTAGTGTAGTGCGCCACAGAAAACGCACCTTGTAGCGCCGCCCTTTAGGGCGGCACATGCCGGGCTAAAGCCCGACGCTACGTCACGCCCGCCGCAAATTGAATGTTGCCGGATCTGTGACGCACTGTACTAGTGTTTAGTTCCGGCTGCCGGGGGCGGAAAGACCAATT
Source organism: Acidobacteriota bacterium (assembly GCA_003165315.1). Lineage (GTDB taxonomy): Bacteria > Acidobacteriota > Terriglobia > UBA7540 > UBA7540 > Bog-366. Next base: position 67,965 of record PLSX01000216.1, on the reverse strand, counting down.
AAGAATTACGAATTAAGAATTAGGAATTGAGGCCCGGAACGAACACTTCGACGCATAATTCTTAATTCCAAATTGCCCCGCGTGTCCCGAATCCCGTATCCCTTGTCCCGAATCCTAAGAAATTCGCAGGACAATTTGACTTGCGCAAAACGCGTTTTTTGCGCCCGGCGACCCGTCAGTCTCCACCCTCGCATAGCTCTCTTCGCGTTATTTCAAAAAAGGGCCCCCTAAAGGCCTATATTTTCGCGGCCAAAAAAATCGCGGCATGGACCGAATCCCGCTTCCGATTTGTCGCCAAAGCAGGCAACCCGGAGTTGTGCGCACTTTGAGTGCTACGGCGCCCGGAATGAGTTGGATTGATGCGTTCAATTCCGCCCCTTGATTGTGCCATAATTAAGGCGTGGGGTATGTTTGCGGCCGGACAGAACGCATCAGCGTGAGGTCCGCATAACAAGTGACAAGCCGTTTCGAAGGGCAAACCAACAGGGGTTCAGAATGGCAGTGGAAATCACCAAGCGTGATTACAGTTTGATTGGGCGTGAGGCCAAATTGGCCGAGGAGCGTGGGCTGGCCAATGCGGAGTGGTATGCCTGCAAGCTTTCGCGCGCGCGGATGAGGGAACTCATGCAGCGGCGCGACGGGCCGGCCATTCGCGATACGGTGATCTGGTTTGCCGCCATCATCATTTCCGGCACGCTCGGATTTCTGACCTGGCATACGTGGTGGGCGGTTCCCTGCTTCCTGGTTTATGGCGTCCTTTACGGATCGGCCTCCGGACCGCGCTGGCACGAGTCGGGGCATGGCACGGCGTTCAAGACCCAGTGGATGAACGATGCGCTGTATGAAATTGCCTCGTTCATGTACATCTTTGAATCGGTGCCCTGGCGGTGGAGCCACACCCGGCACCACACGGACACCATTATCGTGGGCCGCGACCCGGAAATCCCCGCCCCCCGCCCCCCCAATCTGTGGGCCATCACCATGGACGTTTTCAATCTGAAGCGGGTACCCATGGAATTTGCGGAAATCCTGCGCCACTGTTTTGGATGGCTTACCCCGGCGGAGGAGACCTACATTCCTGATTCCGAGCGCCACAAGGTTTATCGCAACGCGCGCATCTACGTGCTGATCTACGCGGCGCTTATTACCCTGTGCATAACAAAGCACACCATCCTGCCGCTGATGTACGTCGGCCTGCCCGCCTTCTACGGAGGCTGGTTGATGCATATCTTCAGCGTGACCCAGCATGCGGGGCTGGCGGAGGATATTCTTGACCACCGCCTGAACACCCGCACCATCTACATGAATCCCATCTTCCGCTTCATCTATTGGGAGATGAACTACCACATCGAGCACCACATGTTCCCCATGGTGCCCTACCACGCACTGGGAAAGCTGCACCAGGAAATAAAGGGCGACATGCCTAAACCCTACAACAGCCTCTGGGAAGCCTACCGCGAGATCGTCCCCACGCTAATCCGGGAGCTGAAAGAACCCACCTACTTCGTCAAACGAGAATTGCCCAGCACCGCGCGGCCGGTATCCGCGCTGGAACCCGCGTAACCAGGTGCCCGAGCGGAGTTCATTGGGAAAGGTGCTAAACCCAGGGGTGAGAATGTGGTTGGTTGTGCCTGGCATTATGGGAGTCGACACATACCACATGCAGGGTTCCGCAGCAATAAGTGCAAACCTGAACTGTTTCTTCCGGCTTGATGGGAGCATAACAATGCGCACAATGCGTTCCAATGGCGGGTAATGGAGGAAGGTTCACGCGTTCGGGCTCGGAAGAATTTATTGGTTTGTGCTTCCTGGAATGGGCGTAGAGGCATTGCAGGTGAACTGTCCCGCAACCGTAAGGGCAGACGTGCGCCGTTTCTTCAGGATGGACAGGGGCGCCACATTGCGGGCAAAGCGTTCCAATGCCGGGTAATGTTGGGGCATCAACAGGTTCCGCCTCGGGAGATTTTGGCGGCTTGTGCTTCGTGGAATGGGCGTCGACACATTGCATGTGCAACGTTCCGCAACCATGTGGGCAGATGTGAGCGGTTTCTGCAGGATTAAGGGGGGCGCCACATTGCGCGCAGGGGGTTGCCGTGGGTGGTATCGAGGGTAGGCTCAACGGTCTGGTCATCCTCCTTGGCGTTGGATTGAAGTTTAGCACGTGCGCCCTCGCCCTTGCCATGATTTTAGGTCTGGAAATTCGAGGGGGAACGACATTAATGCAATGGACCGGTAGGGCGGGAAGGGAATGCCTCCGCCGGGACCAACTTGGGACTGCGGCAAACGCAATCTCCCGATCCGGGAGAACTGGACGGGTTGCGGGCAACTCCCCTGGACCCTGCCGTGTAGACATTACCTGGGAAATAAAAATCTTCCCATCTTATTCCTGGCGCGCCAGCTTATACATTCACAAAAACCTGTAAGTCGTGTGATTTCGGACTTTTAGGCCGCATCAACTATTTGGCCTTTTGGCATGAGGCATGCTGTGAACAAAGACCTAGCTTCTCGAAGGCGGGGAAGTCGGCAACTCTCAAAGCCGGAAATGATAGATTTGAAGGTGCAAGAAAGAAATATGATAACAAAAGCTCAACTGGCCACCACCAGCACAGAAGAAAACGACACCATGGCAAGAAGAGAACCGGAAGGCTCGACTCGGGCGGCTCGCTTCCTGGTCCAACTGCCTGTGCGCTATCGGACCGCGGACAGCACGGAGTGGCATGAGGCACGGACGGAGAACGTCAGCCATACAGGGGTCCTGTTCCGGACGAAGTCGATCCTGAAGCCTTCAACCATGGTTGATGTGAGGCTTGAAGTTCCCCCAACGAGAGCCGATGGCTCCCATGCCGAGGTCATTTGCAAATGTGAGGTTGTCCGCGTTGATAAGAAGACTCGCGGAAATAAGAATTCCCCGGCACTCGCTTTCGCCATTCGCAATTACCGGTTCACGCGGAAGCAGGAACCAAACTGAATTAGTTCTTCGCAAGGTTTACTGTCTTTATTGTTTCAAACTTCCCCCACCCATTGCGCCGGGTAGCCGCAGGCTTTTTATTCAAGGTCTGCGGCTCTTCTCGCCCGCCCGATTCTGAAGCTTTTTGATTTCAGCTTTGCCCGCCGTGGTATTCTGTTCGCCCAAATCCATTACGACCATCACATCTTCACCAAAAGACAGGACGACTGTGGCGAAACCCAAAATCGACGAGTTGCTCATAGAGTCGGCGCTTCAACCGGACCTTTGCCAACGCTTGCTGGAATCCCCCGACGAGGTTTTTCAGATTTATGATCTCACTGTGGAGGAGCGCGAACTTCTGCGGCGGCCTGACCACCGTCTGCTCCCCTTGCTGGGCGCGGCGCTGGAACGCAGAATGAAATCCCCAGCGCCGCCTGCGATGGACGAGATCCCGGCCGATGTGGCCAGCATGCCCATGCCAGCAGGGGAAGCGCCAGCCGTGCCCGTTGCACCTGCCGAGGAGAGTGCCGCGCGCGCGCTGCCGGATAGCCTGATGGCATTGACCGTGGTTCCCTGCGCGCTGCGCGAGAACGGTCAATTCAAAGGAATCAGCTATGTGCTTTGGGTGAATCCCCTGACGGATGGTATTGACCCGGCCAGTCTGCCATCCCCCGCTGGCACAGTGCTTCCCGGCGAACCACTTGCGCCCCTGTATGCGGTCATCCGGATTGCCGCGGTGCAATCTCAAAATGCATACGGAAATCCTCAGCTGGGCATGTGGGGTTCGTTTCTCCCTGCTTCGAGCGTCACCCTGCCGCCACCGCCGGAAAGCTCCGGGGACATAGACGCTTCTCCCTTTAAGAGTCCCCTTGATTCCGCGCCGGTGGAGGCCGCAGTGGCCGCAGTCCGCAACGCTTCAAGCAGTGAGAAATACAACAGGCTGGTGGATCTCTTGCATGCCTTGCACCAGGGAGATGTGCGATGACGGACATCTGGATCGCCGGACTCGGAGTGCGGGGCATCAATCAAGTTACGCGCGAAGTTGAGCAGGCACTACGCGCCTCGCGTGAGGTCCTCTATCTCGATGCGGGGGTAGCCACCGAGGCTTACCTGAGAAGTTTATGCCCGAAGGTCACGGCCCTTTTTGAGCAGAGCTATTTCGACGAACGTCCGCGTCTGAGTGCCTATGAGCACATGGCGATCAAGGTGGTGCAGGCGGCGCTGGGAAATCCACCCGTGACCTTCGCCATTCACGGGCATCCGGTGGTGGCGGTTCACGCGCCCTTTTTGGTGCTGGAAATGGCGAAAGCGCTTAAACTCGAAGTGGAAATCCTGCCGGGCGTCTCCGCCCTTGATGCATTGCTTGCAGACCTGCGGCTTGACCCCGTCGTTCATGGCCTGCAGATGTATGAGGCCACGGACCTGCTTCTTCGCCGGCGGCCCTTGCAAAACGATGTGCCTGCCATCATCTGGCAAATCGGCCCCATCGAAACCGCACTACATAGCCACCGGATTTCGCGCCCGGAACGATTCACGCGCTTCGTCACCCACCTGAAGCAATTCTATCCGGCGGGGCACCCGGTGGTGGCCATGTACTGCTCGCCTCACCCCTTGATGCCGCCGACCATTTTGCGGTTTGCGCTGGAGGAGATGGGCGAGCGAGCGGAACAGCTTCATGCGGGATTCACTCTCTACGTGCCCCCCGCCGCGGGCCGCCCTGTTCAGAATGTCGATTTGCTGGCCAAACTTTATAGCGTGGAGCATCTGCGAAATATCACTCGATGATGGGTCGCTAAGATTGCCTTCTTTCATCCCATTCCGAGGGAAATATGTCCCTCGTTCCCGTGTCGGCCTCCCCCCTTTCCAACGACCGCAGTTTCCGGCAACAAGCCATCTTCGAATCATGAACCGATCGGTGCTGGTGCGTGGCTCAAGGGTTAGCGCGCGGGGGGAAATAGTCCGGACGCCACGGGCTGGCCAAATCCTGGCGCTGGCTTCAAGGTGTAGTTGTGAATGGACCCGCCCACACCGATGCCAATGTGCGCGATGGAGACCCAACGCTCAAGGGTGTGGTGGCCGGCGCGATGAAAGAGGTAAGAGACACCGATGGAGGCGGCCGTTCCCGCAAGTTCAATTCCCACAAAGAGCGGCCGGTTATCCACGATGCCATTGGTCAGCAGCACTTCGTTGTCGCCCTGGTCGCGAAAGTGGCGGGTGGAAGCGTAGTCCAACATTCGGGCGGCGCCAACGCCCGCAAAGAGGAGATCATTTTCCTCGTCCCAGAATTTGTGCGTCGGTGGAATCTTGGAACCCGCGTCTGACTTGGCTTTGGTTGACGCTTCTGCCGGCTTTGCCGAATTATCTTGCGCAAACATTTCCGCGGAGCAGGCGAGGAGTGCAGCCAACACCATGAAGTGGATTTTCCGCATGGCTATATTCTAAATGCTACCGCGCGAGCTCGCCAAGATTTTCATCGAGGCGCGTCATCCGAGCATTTTTAAAGCCTCGCGTCAGCTTTCCGGAAGCGGCGGGCACCCGGGGAATTCCGCCACATAGGTGTTGCCGATGTACTCCAGGTACTTGATGCCGATTTTGCTGGTGAAGAATCCATCCGTGGTGAGGTCACGCAGGAGGGAGAAGAACCTGATGCCGGGCCCAAGCGCAGGGTCCTTCTGCCCATTTTCACGATAAGCGATCTGATCGAGGATTTCCTTCTGTTGCGCTGCGACGCATTCAAGGAAGGCATGTCCATACCGGTCATTGCAAGTGAGGTCGAGCCAGGCAATGCCGCCGCCCAGAACCAACTGGTAGTCATGATTCTCACTGGTCAGCAAATCAATGAATTCCGGGGCGCCCGCTTCCAATGCGCCGCCCGTTTCACCGTCAGGGGGAATGATCGTCTGGCACAGTAACTGCAGAGTCTGATACGCGTGCGCGGTGAAAAACTTGGGAGCGTAATCGCCCCGGGAGGCCTGGCCTCGTTCCTCCATGACCATGCGGTGCACTTGCTCCGCTGCCTGCAATGGCATCGTATGCAGCACCGATTCCCCGGAGATCCCCATAACGAGACTTTTAAGTACATCACGGCGTGTTATATCAAGGGGCATCAGAAGTCCTCCAATGAACACCAGCCTTCAGCTCTCAGCCATCATTTGTCAGTAAAATCCAAACCGTACACCCTTGTGTCTGCTACCGAAAACTGACAACGGACAACTGACGACGGCCAATTGACAGCTTTTTCAAACATTCCCTTTTCTCGCCTCGTCCAGCAGGTATTCTGACGCCCGCCAGGAAAGGGCCAGTATCGAAAGCGTCGGATTCTTGTCCGGATTGGTCACAAAACACCCACCATCGGTGACGAACAGGTTTTTAACCTCATGAGCTTGGCAGAACGAGTTGAGGGCCGAGGTCTTGGGATCGTTCCCCATGCGGACTGTGCCCACTTCGTGGATCACCTCGCCACCGGTCTGAAGACCATGGGGAAATTTCCCCGTCGCTTTAGTCTCCGTCAGATAGGTTCCGCCCACAGCCTCGACGATGGAGCGAAAGGTCTGCTGCATATCACGCGCCATCGTGATTTCGTTCTCTCCCATCTGGAAATGGAAGCGCAGAACGGGAATTCCCCACTCGTCGACCGTGTTGGGATCAATCTCGCAATATGTGTCTTTGTTGGGAATCATCTCACCGCGGGCGCCAAAGTGAATGAACGCCCCGTATTTCTCCTTGCATCGCCGCTTCAGATCCAGGCCATAACCTTCATGCTGTTGGCAGACGCCATGGAACTGGCCCGCCGTCGGCATGGTCTTCCCGCCCATAAACTCAATGTGGTAGCCGCGCAAGAACTCATTCTTGCGGTCGAATTTCCACCAGGGGATGTAAAGATGCATCGCGCCCACGCCGTCATGGTTGTGCGGGGGCATCTTCTCCAGCGCCGGAATATATCCCGCGCCGAGACTGCCCACGGAATCCATCAGATTACGTCCCACCACCCCGGAGGAATTGGCGAGACCCTGGGGGAATCGCTGCGACCGGGAATTCAGCAGCAGCCTTGCGGATTCACAAGAACTCCCCGCCACCACCACGGCTCTTGCGCGCACTTGCTGGTCGCGCCGCGTGGCCTTGTCAACATAGGAGACTCCCGTCGCCTTGCCCTCATCATTCACCACGATTTCCCGCGCCATCGCTCCGGTCACAATCGTCAGGCGTCCCGTCGCCATGGCGGGAGGAATCAAAACCTGGCTGGAGCTGAAGTTCGATGCCGTTTTGCACCCACGCACGCACTGGTCGCAATAGTGGCACGGCGCGCGTCCATTCACCGACTGCGTAAGGATGGCAAGACGCGAAGGCACGCAGAGAATCCCCAACTTATCGCACCCGCGCTTCACCATCAGATCGGTACAACGAGGCTTGGGTGGCGGCAGGAAAATCCCGTCGGGTGCGCTGGGGATATTCTCTTTCGATCCAAAGACGCCAATGTAACGCTCGACTTTGTCGTAATAAGGGGCGAGGTCCTGGTAAGTAATGGGCCAATCGTCGCCCAGGCCGTCGCTGGAGTGCGCGTGGAAATCCGCCTCGGCGAAGCGCAGGGCAATGCGGCCCCAATGATTCGTGCGTCCGCCCAAAATGCGCGAGCGGAACCACATGAATTCGGAACCCGGCGCTTTCGTATACGGTTCACCCTCGATTTTCCAGTAGCCATTCGGGGCGAAGAGCTCGGTCTTACTATAATCGCTGAAAGCGCCGCCCCCAATGCCCGCGCCGCGATGCGCCAACTCGTAGGGCCAGACGTGCTCCTTGTAGTCCGTTTCGGGGTGCAGCATAGGTCCAGCTTCCAGCATCACCACATTCAGCCCGCCCTCGGTCAGCACCTTGGCCGAAGCCCCGCCCGCAGCCCCCGAGCCGATGACGCACACGTCATATACTCTTCCCGTGCGAATGATTTCCAACATGAATGTTGGCCCCCTGACAGAATGCGCAGCCCCTGGCGCCCGTCCCCCTGGATTAGGTGTTCTGGGTGACAGCGATGAAACTACAGATTCTCAGTCAGCGGGTCAATGTTTATTTGAGTGGTATCAAGCGCCGGCAAGAAATCTTTGGCAGGGTGGCGACCCTTTTTGGCAGGAATCGCGAACTCTCTACAAATATTTCAGCAATTCATCCAGGGTTTTCTGTATGCCGGTGTAGGGATCGTCGGGGCCATCAAATTTAATCGAGTAAATTCCATGGAAGCCCGACTGTCTGGCAATTTCAATCGCCTGGGAAAAATCATACGCCGACTCGAATCGGCCAGCATCGAATTCCGTGGCACTCACGTGACAAACGGTTGGAGCCAGGGGGAAGAGCAGCTTCAATCCCTTCGCGCGCGCGGCTTCATCGGTAAAATTAGCGAAATCCGGCAGCGCGCCAATGCGTCCAGGACCAGGAAGATTGATGACACTGGCTAGCTCTTCCGGATGCTCGGCGCCGAAGCCGATTTGGTTCTCCACAATCACGTGGACACCTCTGGCCAAGGCATAAGTTGCCAACGCTTTGTAGGATTCAGCGGTTCGCGCCAAATTCTCCGGATCAGTTTTGCCGGGACCAACGCTCACTGACTTCGCACCCAGCGTGTGCGCGAGGTCCACCCAGGGCTGAACGCTTTCCAGGGCTGCCAGACGAGTTCCACGATCGGGGTCGGAAAAAGTTCCCTCCGATCCACATGGGTCAATATCGATGGATAGATGCACAACCGTCGATTGTGTGTGCACCAACACGTATTTCAACTCGCGCAGATAGGCTTGCTCGGTGGAGGGAAAGTGCGAGGCACAAAGCTCAAAGTGGTGAACTCTATACCGGTCCACAAGCATTTCCGGGACATCAAGCAGTGCCAGCATCGGACCCGGGAGACTGAAGGTGCTTTCGCGCGTGGATCGGAAATAGTTGTGAAGGCTCCAGGTTGAAATGGCAATGCGGTCAAGCTTGTTAGGCGGACTGGGGGCGGAATGGCGCTTTTTGGAATAAGCAAGGGCGCTTCCGCTGGGTCCCAGCATCGCGGCGGCTGCGCCAGCGGCGAACTGCGACAGGAAACTACGCCGCAGAATTGCGCCTCTCGTGAGCGGGGAGATCTTCATAATTGATGGTCCAAATAACCGCTTCGCAGAATTCCAGAATCAAGATTCAAAATTCGAGAACTAATACGGGATTCCAGCTTCATGAGTCTGGAACCGGACGTCGGAACCCCAACGCTGCGAAAACGGATTGGACTTTTGCCCTTTGCCTTTTGCACTTTGACTTTCATTTCATTCTGCCCTTTTCGCAGTCTGCTTATTGCCGCCTACTGGTCACTGCATTTTGACTCTTGCTGCCTGTGCTCGCGTACCACCCGGAAGCCATAATCAGCATACTGAAAGGTGGGCGGAATGCTGGAGCGGGCAGCCACACGGCTAACTTTCACATGGTGCCGCCAGGAACCTCCCCGTGAGGCGCGACGTTCTCCCGTAGACGGCCCCGAAGGATTATGGCGAGGGGATAACTCATAATAATCCGCCTTGTACCAATCCGCGCACCACTCATGGACGTTTTCACAGAGATCGAATACGCCGTAAGCGTTTGGCGCTCCTTGACCCACAACCAGCGGCCCCGGCCCTTCCCTGCCCCACCTCTGCTGATATTCCCACCAGTCCTGTGGAGGGACATCACCCCAGGGATAAAGCCGACCCTCCTCGCCCGCACGCGCGGCGCGTTCCCATTCTGCCTCCGTGGGCAGCCGATAATCGCGGCCGGTCGTTTCCGCGAGCCACTGGCAGTATTTCTGCGCTTCCACCCAACTGACGGCGACAACAGGATGGTCGGGATCATCAAAGCCCGGCTGATTCCAGTTGGGCGGCGCCGGATGCCCGGTGGATCGCATAAACGCGGCAAAGTCCCGATTTCGCACCTGGCAAATCGCCATGTCGAAGGCATCCACCCAGACGCGATGCGCAGGACGCTCCTCCTCGCGGCCCTGCTCACAGCCCATCAAAAAATCTCCTGAGGGAATCAGCACGCAGGTGGGTTCGATAACATTTCCTGAAGGTTGATTGTTGGGGGAGACGTTTTGCGGATGGGACAATGGGGCTCCGACGCGGACTTTTCCGCTTGTGCCATGGCCGTCCCGGCCATGCAATCCTCCACGGGTGGGTCCCCAATGGATCAAGCGGGCTGCCCGTGGCACACCCACCGGAACTACTGCGCCTGATACGATGCCAGGAATTGCTTCATGCCGGCCTCGTTCATCTTCAATCTGCCGGAGTGGATAAACTGATCCTTCAAGTTATCACGATAGATCTCAAATTGCAGGTCGCGCTTTTGGTCCAGTAACTCCTCGCTGATCTGGTCGCGTTGGGCAGCAAAATCAGCTTCATTGGCGGGGGTGTGCGAAACCACTTTGAACAAAACTTGGTTGGTTCCGGCGGCAATAACACCACTCACTTGCCCGGGGTTCAGGGTGAAGGCATCGCTTAATTGAGAGCCGCTGCCCACACCTTCCACGTATTCGCTGGCGCTGAAGTCATTGCTCTCTTTGGAGGTCAATCCAAGAGATTTCGCTGCCTTGTCAAAGTCCTGGGTCTTGGCCAGATCCGCAAGCTTTTTGGCTTTGTCCTGCGCCAACTGGATGGACTGGTCATGCCGATAGTCTTCTTCCACTTGTGCGTGAACTTCATCAAGTGCGGGAACATGCTCCGGAACGACCTGGACCAACTGGATAATTGCCGCTCCCCGGGGAACCGAAATGGGGGTGCCGACTTCATTCAGACGAAGCTGAAATGCAAGGTTCTCAAACGCGTCCGTCTTGCCAAGGTCGGGAATTGGTTGATTGTATTTGAACAGCGGCGACTGTTTGGGCTCCAAGCCTGCCTTGCGTGCAATGTCGTCAAACTGCTGCGGGTTGGCCTTGAGCTGCGATTCAAGCTTGGTGGCAAGCGCCGCCTGTGCGTCGGCAACGCGTTGCTTCATGATTTCCACTTCGATGGAATTCCTGACTTCGTCAAAGGTCTGCAAGTGGGCAATCTCTTTTTCCTCAAGTTTAAGGATGTGGATGCCATATACCGTCTTAACCAGGCCGCTCACTTGGCCCGGCTTCAATGAAAATGCCATGGAGTCGAACTCCGGCACGGTCTGCCCGTGAACAAGCCAGCCAAGCTCACCGCCCGCTTGCGCCGTGCTGTCTTCTGAGAATTTCTTGGCGAGTTCGCCAAAGTCACCGCCGGCGCGAATCTGGTTCAACACATCGGCCGCCGTCTTTTCAATCGTCGCCATTTCCGCCGGCGACTTACCCGTGGTCTTAAATAAGATGTGGGCCACCCTGACTCGGTCCGGCACGCGGTAATCGGAGAGGTGCTGGGCATAATATTGGCGTAGTTCCGCCTCATCCACTTTCACTTGCGCCCGCACCTGGTCAGGATCGATCACCACGTAACGCACCTGGCGCTGCTCGGGAAGCTTGTAGTGGGCAGGATCTTTCTGGAAGTACGCTTGGAGGGCTTCAGGCGTTACCTGCACGTCCTTGACAAATTGGCTGGGATCAAAGAGGACATAATCAATCTTGGTTTTGGTATTTCGGTGGTGGAATTGGGCCAGAACCTCTGTGGGCGTTACCTGGACTCCATCCGTCACAATGCTGCGAATCTTCTCTTCCAGCAGGCTGTTTCGCATCAACGTTTCAAATTGCGCCAGCGTTTTGCCGGTCTGTTGAGCCACCAAATCGGAAGCGCGATCAGCACCTACGAAATTCCCATCCGGGTACAACCAGGGAATGCGCTGAAAAGTCTTCAGCATCTCCTGGTCGGAAACCTCAACTCCCATTCTTGCCGCCTGTTGCATCAGGATCTGTTCGGTCACCATCTGGTCAAGAACGCTGGGCGCGACGATGGGCACCATGTGCCGATCGAAACCCATGGGCGAGTTCTTGAACCGGTCGCGGATGGTTTGATCCAGTTCGGCACTGGTAATGGTATCGCCGCCAATCGAGGCCAGCACATTGCCTTCGGGCCGGGACGTATCACCGCCTGGGAGGGGCGCCATCACAACCACCATGCTCAGGGACACGATGCCCAGGAAGAATATGAGTAGCCATTTCTTGACTTGGTCTTTATTTTTCTTAAATAAGGCAAACATGATTGCTCCTGATATTTGGCCAAAACCTATTCATTATAGAAGAGATTAACCAAATGCAGCAAGGTTTGGATTTTCTGATTTTGGGTCAGTTTCGGAACTTCACTTCGGCGACCCGTGCGGCGTGGCTTTGAGCTTTCAGCGAGGCTTCGAAAGGCTTATCCTCAGCAAGTCATAGGACAGCAATGTCTAATTCAAGGCGGCAACAACCAGCAACACATCTCCCAGGTAAACGAAGAGGTAACCCGGAAAATTGCAGGCCTTTCCACTCTGGCTTCTCACACTTTCTGTTCCCCCAGAACTTCCCGAACCTTCTTACGTAACGCGATGGGGGAGAAGGGTTTCTGGATGAAGGGCATTTCCTGCCGAAGAACGCCGTAGTGCACCACGGCATCGTCGGTATATCCAGACATATAGAGCACCTTGATCCCAGGACGCAAGGTGGCGACTTTATCCGCCACCAAAGGACCTGACATTTTGGGCATCACCACGTCTGTTATTAAGAGATGAATAGGTTCGCCATGGTCGGCGCAAATTAACAAGGCACTTTCCCCGTCCGCCGATTCCAGGACTTTGTATCCAGCCGACGCCAGTGCCAACCGTACCATGGAGCGCACGCCTTCCTCATCCTCGACCACCAGAATCGTTTCCGACCCGGAGGCCGAATCCGCCGATGTAATCGCGTCGCGCTTCACTATTGGTTCCCCACTGGCGACGGGAAGGTAGAGCTTGAATACGGTACCCTGGCCAGGCTCGCTGTATACCCAAATACTGCCTCCCGATTGTTTAATAATTCCGTACACAGTCGCCAGTCCCAGGCCCGTTCCCTTCCCCTTTCCCTTGGTTGTGAAGAAGGGTTCGAAGATGTGCGCTTTTGTCTCAGGCGTCATTCCCACCCCGGTATCGCCAACTGCCACCAAAACGTAAGAACCCGGCTCCATCGTGAGGTGGCTGCGAGCGAAAACCTCGTCCAGCTCCACATTGCTTGTTTCAATGCTGAAATTCCCCCCTGTCGGCATGGCATCGCGCGAATTTACCGCCAGGTTCATAATGACTTGTTCGATTTGCCCCGGGTCCGCCTTCACCAACCCCAATGATGGATCAAGGTGCGTGTGCAGTGTTATGTCTTCCCCAATGAGTCTCTTCAGCATTTTCTCCAGATTGGATATCACGGAGTTTAGATCAATCACCTCAGGAGCCAGCACTTGATGCCGGCTAAAGGCCAACAACTGGTGCGTGAGGGAGGCAGCACGTTCCCCGGCATCTTTGATCTCCTTCAGGAAAGCGCTCACCTCCTCGTTCGATGCAAATTGATCCACGAGAAGCTCTGTATACCCATTAATGATGGTAAGGAGGTTGTTAAAGTCATGGGCAACACCAGCTGCCAGACCACCGACTGCATCTATTTTCGCCGCTTGCTGAAGCTGAGCCTCCAGAGACTTGCGCTCTGTCACATCCTGTTTTGTGGCGATGAAGTGGGTGACTTCGCCGCGTTCACCCTTAACTGCCGAGATGGCCATCAGTTCGGTATAAAGGGTTCCGTCCTTTCGCCGGTTGATGAGTTCACCATGCCAGTTCCTTCCTTTGAGAATCGTCTCCCAAAGCTGTTGGTAAAACGCCCGGTCATGCTTGCCCGATTTCAAGATTTTAGTACTCTGCCCCATCACTTCTTCGCGTTTGTAGCCGGTTATCCAAGTGAAGGCAGCGTTGACATACTCAATTTCCCCGGTGGGATTGGTAATCACTACGGCTTCGGCAGACTGCTCAATTGCCGTTACCAGGCGGAGATTCTCAGCTTCAGCCTGCTTGCGATCCGTGATATCAATCACCGTTCCTTCGATGACGCAACCATCGAGCAGGGTCCCACTTGCCAGCACCCATACTGGACTTCCGTCCCTGCGTCGAAGGATTCCTTCCCAATTACTAACAATACTTTGTTCCTTCAGACGGGTAAGGAAGGAGGCGGTATCTTCGCCCCCCCACTGGGCTTCCGCCTGATGTGGGGCCAGCATTTCCTCCCTCGAGGTATGACCCAGGATCCGGGCCAGCGCTTCGTTGCCATCAATAATTTTCCCGTCGGTCGTGCAACGAAACACTCCTGCCTGATTGCGCTGGAAGAGCAGACGGTAACGTTCCTCGCTCTCCCGCTCCAAACGCCGTGAGGCTTCAAGCGCCTCCAGCATCCTGTTCACCGCTCCCGCCAGGTGGCCTAATTCATCCGTCCCGGTCAGTTGGACACGGCGCGAGAGATCCCCGGTTTCTCCCACGGTAAGAACACTCGAGCTTAGAATAGCCACCCGTGACAGAATAGCCTTCTCTAAAAGGAGCAAAGTCAAGATGCTGGCCACCAAGCCCCCAGCCAATATGACAATGCTAAAGTAGATGACGCTGGTTTGACCCCGGTGGTAAACCTCGCGTGGCATGGTAACTCTCAGCACTAGCGCGGGGTTGCCATTCATGTCTCCCAACAGGGCGTATCCGGCAATGGTGTCGCCATTCACCGGCTGGACAGCAACGGGGCCATTATTTATTTGTGCAGACGGTACAATGGGAAATAGGCTGCGCAATCGAGGATCCTGGAACGGCAGCAAAGCAACTGCCAAATGCGTTTTTTCGCTGAGACGCGCAATTTCGGTCGAGTCCAGGGAACGTCCCACGAGCAGTGAGCCGCGGATGGGACCTTGCCCATCCGTGGTCACGATGGGCCGGGACGCCAACAGGATCGGCCCCTCGGGAATCAGGAGGATTCCCGCCACACCACTTTCCGGAGTTGAGTGACGAAGCAGAGTTCCTCCAGGGAGAAGATGCGCGTGTAGACCCTCAGGAATAGGTGTTTCTTTCTGAGTCCTCAGGTCGAAACCCTCGCCGAACACAATCCGGCCGGAGGAGTGGATGTAGAGCAGAAGAGTTTGGCCACGCTGGGAAAGTGTGCTAAAGCGCCCGTAACCGACATCCGACCTAATAAAATCGGGGTCGCCATTCTCGATAAATGCGTAAGCCTTGTCCCAAGTGGCGGAATCTCTACAGAGGTGATCCAGGGTGGAAAGCTCGTCAGCCAAGGCGCTGCGAACGCGGTCCACATTGCGCCGGGTTTCCTGTTCCTCTAACTTGGCAAAACTTCCCAGCAAGACAATCCGTGAAACAATGTAAAGAGCGCCCAAGGACCCGGCCAGCATCGCGCCAATTATAATCAGGGTCTTCACACGCAACGTCATGGGCTTGTCTTGAATGAACAAGTTGTTTACCAGTTAAGTTACTGGTTTCCTGTGTATCATAGCTCAACGGCGGAAGCAAGCACTGAGGGTAGTATCTCGATTTACTCTGGCAGCGCTCTACGCGCCTGGAGGGAAATGCTGCGCGTTTCAGTTGCAGGAGACGGCCGCTACAAGGACCATACTGAGGAACTACGTTTTTCCGGGTTGCAATTATGGGGCGAACGGGAGAGGACCTTACTCAAACTCTTTACCCATGACACGCAGGGTTGCGTGCAGCATGACACCTACGGCAGCGGCGATGGGCGCAGGGAAATGGCCGTGTGTCTTCAAACCACCGCGTCCTTGCCAAAAGAAGCAACCAAGACGCCGGCCTATACTTGTGGTCGGCGGCTTTCAGCCTCCCAATCCCAACATTCTGAAACTCACTTGCCTTTCAATGCCTCATCAATGGCCTGGTAGTAAGCGTCCTCGGAGGGCAGTCCGACCATCATCCTGCCATTGATAAACAAGGTGGGCGTTGAATTCACCTCAATGCGTTTGGCTTCCGCCATATCACGCTGAATCCTGGGCAGGGATGATTTGGAGTCGAGGCAGCCGGCCAACTGCACCCGGTCAAGTCCCGCTTGTTCGCCGTAGCTCAATAAAGTGTCCCGCAGGTTGGTGATGTTAATGAGCTGTTGGCTCTTGAAGATAGCGGTGCGCAGGGGCACATAAGCGGATGGGTTGATTTCATAAGCGCACTGGTCGGCAATTGCCGCCGTAAACGACCAGTCATGCATCGGCAGAGGGTACTCCTTAAAGACAATGCGAAGCTTGTTGCCGTAACGCGGGACAACTTTAGTCTCCAGAAAATCGTGCATGCGGGCGCACGTGGGACACTGGAGGTCAGCGTACTCTACAATCGTAACGGGGGCATTGGCCGGTCCCAGAGTGGGTTCGTCGTGAAGCGAAATGGTGTGCAGAGCCTGTTCGCGGGGATCGACCCCCAGATTATAAAGGTCGCTTACCACAAGGTGTTTACCATCCCGGGTCAGGAGCACCGTACGGTCCTGCTTCGACTTGCCATTGTCCATGGTAAGCGTGCCCTGCCTAAAATCCGGAGAAGGTGAGAGCTTGAATCCACTTACGGAAACCTTCAAGGTGGCAGGTGTCTTGAAAAGCTCTTGGATACGCTGTTCCATTTCCGCCGGCGTACCCTGATGAAGTTCCATTACGGCGCCGGTGACGACAATCAGAAAACGCGCGTCCCGGGAAACCAGCAACGCCTGCGGGTGCTTGGCCTTGCCATCGTCAACAATCACAGTTGCATCATTGAAATCCGGAGAAACTGCGGAAGGATGCAAGTCACCGAAGGTCAGTTTTACGGTGTCAGGCACGCCAAAGCGGTCCCGGATGTACTTCAGGATGGTGTCGCGTTTGGAATCACTTAGGGCGGAAACTGAGCTCGCCGGCTTCTTGGGTGGAGATGTTTGGGTGGGGGGAAGTTGGCCGTATCCACCGATGACATTAACGAACGCCAGCATGAGAACTATTGCCAAAAACCCTGCTTTATCGTTTTTTCCGCTCAAGTGATCTCTGCCCTTCCTGGAAATGGATATGCCCTCCAACCATGGAACAATTCTATTGAAAACACCGCACACAAATCAAATCTGATTTTCCCGGTCTTATGCCGCCAGAACGCGGCCAGGCTCACATTGTAAGCAGAATCGTCCCGTAACTACTTGGGGCTGTGAGCAAAGTCCGGCAACGCCGCGGGGTCGTGCCAGATAGGTCTTAGGCAAATGATCATGGCGGGGGGGGAAACCGCTAAAGTCCGAATTGTCGCTAAAGATGTCAGTGGCGAAGACTTCGGACAATATATCGTAGGAATGACAAGCAAAGGTGAATCGATGTAGGAATGGCCGTGAGGGAACACTGAAAGCGGATCCGTCCTCGCTGGCCTGGCGAAGGGGTACGCCAATACTCCAACATGCGGCAGCATGTGATTGTGGGCAGATGATCGATTGCGGGTCAATGGAGGCAGACTTACGCCCGCGCTCTCGGGAAAGTATCCTCTGAGCGCGGGCGCCAGAATCAGATTTAGATTCCTGCCAGCGAAGTCCGGGTTACTGCCCCAAGGCGTTCTAGCTACCTGCGGGAGCCGCGCATTTCGCCAGCGAATGATCGTTTGCTTTGTAGCACTTACCAGTATCGTTCAGGTCGGGTTTGCCGGCAGTAACATGGCAATACCCGCATTTCTTCCCTTCCTTCGTCGCGTAAGCCGGTTTGGCGGTGGAAATCGAAATCATGGAGCCACTGAGAATTGCAAGTGCAACCAACACTTGGAACAACTTCATAGGTTCCTCCTTGAGAATCAAATTGTCTTACTCGCGCTATGTATAACGCCCGATGAAATGCCTTGCAAGCTTACCACCAACCCCAGTGCCACTCAAACCAGACCCGCAGCTCGGAAAAAGGAAAATTGAGGATAGCTTGCGAACCGCCTCTATGATCCTAAAGGGGGTCGAAGCTCTTCTGAACCCAGTCGGCCCGGGACCCAATTAAACCCTTTGCAGGATGGTAAATGGTCAGGGAACGTTTCTGTAGGTTTCACCAACTGCAAACCGCGATTCACCTCTTCGAGGTCCCCCGGGGGCTATCGGTTTCCGCCTACCGTTACCTGCCCACTATTCTTCAATTCCCTCCAGCCATTTCATGAAGAATCTTGGGGTCGGCCTCATCCTGGGCCAGAAGCGCATGGCAGGCATTGCAATCCTGGGTGATTTCCTTGCCGTCCTTCGACTTGTGATTGCCATCGTGGCATCGGAAGCAGCCAGGAAAGCTTTGCTGGTCTGGATTGCTGAAATCCGTGTGGCCAAGATTGTTGGGATACGTCCCCCAAGTGATGTTCATTTCGGGGAAGACATTCCCCTGGTAAATGTACAGAATTCCCTTGGCGGCTTCCTCAATCGCCGCGTGTTGTAAGCTGTAAACCGCCGGGTAGTTTTTCTGGTAGAATTCGCGCAAAGCTTCCGGCAGTTCAGCCGCCGCCGCCTCGCGGCTTTGATATTTCACCTTCAGAAGTTCGATGGCCTTCTTGTGAATGAACGGGAGTGCAGGATCGATGCGGCCCGCCGCCATGGCCTTGTTCACGGCGTTTTCCGGAAGGTCAAAAGTGTGCGTGGGCCGATTGTGGCAGTCCACGCAATCCATGGTGCGCCGCTCGCCGCTTGCCAACAAATCAGCCTTGGGTGGAGCATCCGTCGAGACGTAATCCGTCACGGTTCCATCCACGGTTCGATAGCTCACCCAGGGAATCGCTTGCCGTTTACCGTCTGCCGGGAGGTATGACACCAGTCCCAAATGGCGTCCATGAATCCCCACCAACTTGCTATCCTGATTGCGCCCGCCAATATGAACCATGAGCACGGTTTTGGTGGAGGAGTTCTTTTCGTCGTCGCCATACTTGGTCTTGATCACCAATTTGTCGCCGGAAAAACGTTCGGGCCAATGGCACTGCTCGCAGGTTTCCCGCGCCGGACGCAAATTGTGGATGGGCGTGGGAATCGGACGAGGATAGAGGTCAAATGTCACAGCCAGGACCTGGTAGCTCCCGGAAAGCTTGGACCGCACGAACCATGGCGCGCCCGGCCCAATATGGCACTCCACGCAGGCCACGCGGGCATGGGGAGAGCGCTGGTAGGCCGTATATTCCGGATCCATTACCTTGTGGCAGGTTTGTCCACAGAATTGGGTGGACTCCATGAAGACGGTTCCCTGGTAAGTGGCAAAGGCGAAGATGGGAATGTTGATGGCCGTCATGATGACCACAAACAGCGCCGTCCGCCGCACCCCCTGATGCGAAAAATCGACCGTGGGGTACGTCGAGGGAAGAGTGCCCAAGCGCCGAAACTTGCGCACATCCCGCACGATGCCGATGGGAATCAGGATGAGTCCCAAGGCAAAGATGGCTGGCAGAATCATCAAAACCACAATCCCGGCATAAGGATTGGGTTGGAACCCGAAAATGAGCAGAATAAATGCAAAAACCAGGGTGATGCCGGTCGTTGTGGCGATCACCACTCCCGTCCGGCTGATCGCATTCTGACTAAGGTAAAATGCAGGGCGAATTACACCCCGCAACTTATCGAAAATTTTGGGAGCATTGTTGCTAGTGGGTTCCGGCAAAACCTAAATCCTCTCTCGTCCCCGCAGCGAATTATTCCGCAGAGTGGTGGCATTCTACTACTTCGAGCCAACCGCGCAATGTGCAGTTTTGAACACTTAGTGAAAATTCGTACTCAAAATGTCGGCCCGCGAGGGTGGGGCTCTGTTCGACTTTCCCCGCCCTCGCGGCCGAAGGCTTCGGACTAATTGGCAGCCGGGGCCTTGTACCCTTCGAGCGAATGGTTGTGGTCCTTATAGTATTGACCTGCGGGAGTGAGTTCCTTCATTTTTCCCGCCGGATGGCAGAACGTGCAACCCTTGCCCTCTTTCTTGGCATATTCAGGTTTGCCCATTCCAAAAGGTAAAGTCATGGCAACGGCAAAGACGACCAAAAATACTGTCTTGATCAGTTTCATAGAATTAAACCTCCTTAAATAAAGGGTGTGTAGGTTCGAGCGACATTAAGTCTTTAATCAGACACACCCAAAATCTCTGGGAGCATTCTGAATACCATAGGGTCCCACTGTATAATTTTTGTACACCTAGGATATTGCAAAACTTAGGGGCCTTCAGCCTTCTGTACCTGATTGTAAGGAAACCATTTGCGCGAAATCTCCGATGCGTTTGCGGCAAATGACTCAGCGCGTTCGGACTTTGCTGACATAAGACCCTCTGTCCGAAACCGCCCCATCAGCTTATCTACATGAACCCAAAGGGTGAACCATTTGCGTAGTTTGTAGAATTTTTTTACACCTTATCGTTGACGGAATGGCATGCTGCTTGCCCTTCTCAGTCCCCGAGGGCGTCTGGTGAGCGACATTTAGCCCTACTCGATCATCATTTGCACTTATAAGGACATCTTTCATGAATCTTGTTGTAGTGGGAATCAGTCACAAGAAGGCGCCGTTGGAATTGCGCGAGCGGTTTTCACTGAATGAGCGGACCACGCCCGAAGCCCTTCGCCGCCTTCAGAACGAGCCGGAGATCGAGGAAGCAGTAATCATCTCCACCTGCAATCGAGTGGAATTCGTTTTGGTGGCCTTTGAAAAGCTCGATGGCATGGCGGCCTTCCGCCGGTTTGCCGAGTCGTTTTACGGTATTCGTTTTGATGAATTCGCCGACTGCTTTTACGTTCACCGGGAAGAGGAAGCGATGCGCCACCTGTTCCGGGTGGCCTCAGGTTTGGATTCCATGATTGTGGGTGAGCCCCAGGTTCTTGGCCAGGTGAAGCAGGCGTATTTTCTGGCCAAGGAAGCGGAGACTTGCGGGAATGCGCTGGAATCAGTTTTCCATCGCGTCTTCAACACGGCCAAGCGGGTGCGGACCGAAACTCACGTGGCGGAAGCGCCGGTCTCCATCAGCTCTGCCGCGGTCGAGATGGCGGAGCAGACCTTCGGTGGCTTACAAGATAAGACGGTGATGATTATCGGCGCCGGGCAGATGGGTGAGCTTGCTGCCCGCCACCTGGTTTCAAAAGGCGTCTCGACGGTACTGGTTAGCAATCGGACCCACACCCATGCCGTCGCTCTGGCCAATGAGCTGCGCGGACTGGCGGTTCAGTTTAGTGAAATTTGGCAGGCCATGCAGGGCGCCGACATCGTGATCAGCTCCACCGGCTGCCCCCACTACATTATTACCCGCGACGATATGGAGCGCTTGATGCCGGCGCGCAATGGCCGGCCGATCTTTCTGATCGATATTGCCGTGCCCCGCGATGTGGACCCGGCCGTGCGCGAAGTGGCCGGCTGTACGCTCGTCAACATCGATGGCCTGGAAGAAGTGACCCACCACAATTTGCACGAACGGGAAAAGGCGATGGAAGCGGCGGACCATATTCTGGCGGAAGAGATTGAGTTGTTCCGCGCCCGCCAGGAACAATTGAACGTGGTGCCTACCATTGTCTGCCTTAAGCGGCGCGTGGAAGAAATTCGTCAAGCGGAAATGAAGCGCATGCGGCGCATGTTCGGCGAATTAACCCCGGACCAGGAACAGGCGCTTGAAGCTCTGACCCACGGTCTGGTGAACAAGATTCTGCACACGCCCTTCACCGAGTTGAAGCAGGCGGCTGGACGTCCCGATCGCTCGGAGTTCATCGACGTCGTGCGAACGATTTTTCATCTGCAAGAAGTCTCACCTGACACAGCCTCAGCAATCATAAATTAGCCCATCTTTTCAAAGCCCAAAAAATGCCGTCCCCGAAAACGGGGACGGCACCTGCCTTTTGGCAAAATCTGCTTGCACGGTTCATTGGGGCGATTTCATACCTGCTTTGTACTAAATTGCACGGGGACTTTTGAATCGCCCTTGCAACGTTAAAGTGCATAATTATTTGAAAAGGCCATAGGGCAGAATTCAGGGTGGGGAATGCAGCTTCAAGGTGCTGGATGCTGCTTGAGGATGCATTCTTGAGCAGCCGCCGTATCGGTCATTTTGTCATAATTGTGCCTGCAAACGAGGCAGTTCGAGATATACTCCGGCCTTCCCCAGGGCAAATTCCAAATCCTTTTCCAGAGCGCTGAAGGCACAAGCGATGAAGAAACTGATAGTGTTCGGATTCTGGATCTCCGTGCTTAGTCCCCTTATGGCGCTGGCGCAGAGGCCGCTCGGCGGGATGTGGAAGATCAGCGTCAGCAATGGGCAATTGCCGAAGAGAGAATCTAAACTTCCTGTATTGCCTGCAGGTGACATATTAGGCTGAGGGACATAAGTGTTCGCGCATCCGGTTGTAGCGGCGGTTTCCGACCGCCGCCGTCGGTCGGAGATCGATGCTACAACTTGCATCCCCGTATATAGTGGATGATATGGATCACGGCGAGGTCATGAAGGCCGCGGCAAAATCCGTGTTGATGGCGTTTTTGTTCCTCTGCTCTGCGAATGCCTTTGCGCAGTCGGTGGATAAGGACCCTGCCGCAACCCTGGAAATTGGGGCAGCTCCGGATCGCAGCCTCAAAGGCGGCGGATCGAGCTTCGGCCCCACGGTGGCGGTTGAGGTTACGCCGATTGAGAACTGGCTGGAACTTGAGGCGGGAGTGACGCCGCTATTCGCTCGCCACTCGACGGAATGGGATACCGACCTTCTGTTCAAAAAGCCGTGGACGCTCTCCCGCAAAGCGGAGTTTATGTTCGGCGTTGGTCCGGAGTGGATTCATACCAGCCGCTACAACGTAGTGACAAATTCAGCCGGCGGGGAAGTCGCGCTGGATTTTATGTTTTGGCCTTCGGGAAGGCATAAATTCGGCTGGTATCTGGAACCGAGTTACGATTACGATTTTGGGCGAGGGCACGATCAATCAATCAGTATAAGCGGCGGCCTGCTGATTGGCATCCATTGATCAAACGAAGCCATCATCGAAACCCGAGGGACAGGAAGCTGTGAAAAAAGCTGCTTTCCGTAATCCTGATGGGAGGAACCGCGCTCCCAAAGAGCAGGACGACGGTACGCTGGCTTTGACTGCGCCCGCGGAGTTATCGCTTTGGTCACGCAGTGACCTATGGAGTGCGACCGCGAAGGTGTCGCTTGGGCTCTTTTGCCTTGGGTCTTGGCACTCTCTATCTTTCTCAAAGGTTTGTCTTTCACATTGAAGGGTTAAAGCGGCAGCTTCGCGGCCGCACTTCAAAAGGGCTTCGCGCTGGGGGTGGACGGAGACACTGGCACGCCTGCCCCACGCCATCAGCGACAAAGTGCTTGGGACCGCCATGCGGTTGACGGCGGACGAGCATTAGACATCTGGAAAGCATGGGAACCGGCAGCGTCCGAAAGTCACATCCCCCCGCCAAAGTACTTTGAAAGTGCGGCCAGGAGCTTACGGGGCTGTTCGTTCTCTGCCTGGTGCTGGTTCTGGACGCCGCCCATGCCACCCGCGGAACTAAAATACGGCGGTTGCGTCTTAATCGATTGGGACCATACAACGGCCCCGCCAGGATCGTGCAGTTCATATGCCACAACAATATGGGCGCGACCGGTCCCAAAGCCGAGAAGAACGCGTTCCGCCGTGTTCCCATTGGCGTAGTCGGTCACCCTTGCCGATAGCACCCAGGCGCCCGCCGGTTGCGCGGGATTGTTGGCAAATGACAAGACTCTGTCAAACAGGCTGCTCTGCTGCAAGGCCGCAAGGTCATCATTCTGCACAGTGGCGGTGACATCCGATGCATCGGTGGGACATACGAATTTCGAAATCCAAAGTGATTTGCCGTGGCCACTGGAGCCTGTCTCGGCTTTGGCTGGAGCGGGCGCGGGCGCGGGTTCTGGGGCCGGCGCGGACGCTTTTACCATCGCCAGGATAACCGGACCAGGAACCCCTGCTGCCTTCAAGCTTTTGAGCGCGCCGGGGGAGGTGTCAAAGTCGCATGGGGAGCTTTGGATTTTGGCCACAATGACCTCGGAAGGCATTTCTGCTTTCACCAGGTCCAGCACGTCCTTATTCGTCAGAGTGGTCGCCGAGGATCCATTTGTTTGGCTTTGGGTGGTTTGTGCAAAGGCATTGGCGATCGTCGTCGCGGCGAGAAGAATTACAACCAAGAGCAGATGTTTCCTAACCATGGTCTCGTCCCCCTTGTGAGATTTTGGAACTGTACGTCCACTGCGTAAACCAGCATGGCCCACGGGTGGCGGACGCCGTGACAGCATTCACGCCATGTTTTCAAATGAATAGGGTTTGCGAAGAACTCTTACATTCTCCGTTTAAGAACGGCTGTTTTTCCAATTTTACGCTTGAATGGTATCGAAAACCGGGAACACTTGCAAGTCGATTGCGGGATGACTCCAGGTCCAATAACGGTCGCCCTTATTCTCTGCGCCAGTGGGGTAGCCACCGTCACTGCGATCTTCGCCTGTCAATGAGGTCCAAAATTCGGCGGGGTCTGCAGAATTCAAAGCAGCACTCATCACGCGCCATTTTCTTTCTGCATGTCCGCCAGCGCTTCGTCAAAGGTCTTGTTCGGAATCACCTCTCCGTCCTTTGGGACGTAGGTATAGAGCCAGTCGTCATAGTGATTGCCCAAATGAATGGTCACTGGCTTAATCACCTGCCCGCCGCAATCAACCTCCGCCGTGAAATTTTCAGTGGGGTGGCGGAGGACGGCGAATTCCGTGCAGGGGAATCGCCGGACCTCGGGATTCATCGCGTCAAAACCCAATGGGCCACTGGGTAGATTGTCCCAAAGGCAAAGAACCTTCCCCGTATCGAGCTCGATGAGGTACCACCCCTCTTGAGTGTCAAGATCCCTCAACTCAAACGCCCTGCGTGCGCGGTAACTATCCGAAACAAGTTCATTCCTGCGCCGGTACGTCAGGACACCGTTTCTGTTTACCCAGGAGCTGCGTTCGCTGAATAGAAATTTGGCGGCGACGATCAAGCCCACGATTAATGGAATGGAAAATCTCAGTTCGAACGGATTGGTTTGGGGGCTTATCCTTTCAACAATCAAGAACTCGCCCAAAACTCCCACGAGTATAAATACTCCCGCAAAGAAAAGCCTTATGGTTATAGTCCGGTTTCTGTGCCCGCCCGGGAGAACCACAGGAGGCAGAATCAAGATTGTCCGTCAATAAGCTGGGCTGTATTTTAGGCAGGCGCGGCGGATCAACTACTCCGCTTTTTCCGTGGCTTCGTCCTTGTCCATAGCTTCATCGAACACGCGATAGCCTTCGTTGGGCGGGAAGAGCTCCGCCATCAGGTCCATGCGGCGGCGAAGTTGGGCGATGGGCAGGTGCTCCGGGCCGACGCGGATCTGCACGTCGTGCCAGAGTCCGTGGATATACTCGGCGGTGGTGCTGACAAACGAGATGTCGCGGTAGCGCTCAAACTGGGGGCGGGCGCGGCGTCCTCCGCGCGTGGGCAGGTAGATCTGCTTGGCCGTCAGGGCATCCTCATCAATTTCGCCGCGCACTCCGTGGCGAAGTTCCTCCTCCAGCATCTGGGTGTAAGCCGCTAATTCCGAGGGGGTCAGGCGCGGGCGGAGCAGCTCCGCCGCGCTGCCCAGAAGTTCAAATCCTGTATCATGTGCGTCCAGCTCACGGCAGGCCAGCAGCAGGTTGATTTGATCGGGAGACTCCACCCACGCGGCGGTGTGTGCTTCCCCGCTCGGCTTCTGCCGGCATACTACGTCGCCTGAATCCAGGCAGGCAATATAGGCCACGGCCAGCACCCGCACTTTTCCCAGGCGCAGGGCAATTGCCGCCGGGATGGCCTGCACTGGCTCACGCACAATGGTGCGCTCTTCCGCCGGGCTCAGGGTGACGTCGGAATGAAATTCCCAGTCGTGCGTCAGCCGCGAGATGGGAACAAACTTCCCCAGCACGTACTCAGCGGTGGGAGTCGGATTTTTGGGGTGGGACGGGGAAATTCCCAAGGTGCACCATCCAGCCTGTGAGCCCATTGCAACAGTAGTGTCTCGGGCCTGCCTAATATTCTGCGAAATTATCCCCCGCGTGTCCAGCACTGTAATCACCGAAAGGAGCCGATGCGCCTGGCAACAAGGTGGTAACGCACAGGCCAGCCCCAATACTATTCACTTATGACTTGCAACCTCTACGTCTGCGTGAAGCGCCTTAGGGTGCGGTAGCAGCAGCTACCGCCTTCTCACAGCAACATCGCTCCGGAACAGAGCCAGAAAGGCTGTAGCTACTGCTACCGCACCCTAAGGCCGGTTTCTTCGGCCGCCAACGTGTTCTTCACACTCCGGCAATGACGCGGCCATTTCAGGTATACTCTCCGCCTGAGTCGCCCACGAGGCTTGGATTCGCCCGGAGGAGATCCCATGTTGAATTTCAATCGCAGCAATGACAGGGTCTTGGTTCTTTCCCTTATAGCGTTTTCTTTCCTGTTTCCTTTCGCAATGAAAGCGCAGTCCAGCGCCCTCATCCGTTATCTCCCTGAGCGCAAGCTATGGGTGGTTGAAAGCGACCGTACCACTTACGTGGTGGGCGTGAACGAGCAGGGCCAGCTTCAGAACATTTATTGGGGCAAGAAACTGGGCCGCGATGAGGACCTTCAGGCAGCCCACACCCGGCCGGAGCACGCCTCCTTCGATTCTTCCGAGACGATGAGTAGTCTCGAATATCCCGGTTGGGGTGGGCGGCTTTACACCGAACCCTGCCTGAAGGTAACGCTGGCCGATGGGGACCGCGACCTGGTGCTGAAATACGATTCCTATGAGATTCAGGGCGACACCTTGAAGCTCCGCACGCGCGACATTCAATATGACCTGATCGTCACCCTCATCTACAAGGTCTTTCCCCACGAGGACATCATTCGCAAAAGCTCACAGGTGGAAAACCGGACAGCGCAGGCGGTGACGCTGGAGAGCGCGCAATCGGGGGTGTGGTACGTGGCGCCGGGCGACGGCTACCGGCTGACCTATCTAACCGGACGCTGGGCGGGTGAAAATCAGATCAGCCAGGTGGCGATTCACCCCGGCAAGGTGGTGCTGGAAAGCCGCCGGGGCAACACCAGCCACCAACTCAATCCCTGGTTTGCCCTGGATGAAGGCGGCAAGGCGGATGAGACGCACGGCCGCGTCTGGTTCGGCGGCGTTGCGTGGAGCGGCAATTGGAAACTGGTGGTGGAGCAGACTCCCGCACAGCAGGTGCGCGTGGTGGGCGGATACAACGATTTTGATTTCGCCTATCCCCTGAAGCCCGGAGAGAGCCTTGACACGCCCGGCTATTACGGGGGATTCACCGGCGCCGGTTTTGGCGAGGCTTCGCGCTTGATGCATCATCTTGTTACCGATGAGTTGCTGCCTGACCACTCGACGCCCCACCCGCGCCCGGTGCTCTACAACTCGTGGGAAGCCACCACCTTTGACGTCAACGAATCAGGGCAGGAAATGCTGGCCGACAAGGCCGCGAAGCTGGGCGTTGAGTTGTTTGTGATGGACGATGGCTGGTTTGGCAAGCGCAATGACGACCACGCCGGTCTGGGTGATTGGTTTGTGAACCCGCAGAAATTTCCGCGTGGTTTGAAAGGCCTCATCGACCATGTGAACGGGCTGGGAATGAAGTTTGGCCTCTGGTTTGAACCGGAGATGATCAACCCGGATAGCGACCTCTACCGAATGCATCCGGACTGGGCCATGAACTTTCCCGGACGGCCGCGCGAACTCGGGCGCAACCAGCTTGTCCTGAACATGGCTCGCGACGATGTGAAAGATTACATCTTCGGAGTTTTGGACAAAATGCTGAATGAGAACCACATTGAGTTCATCAAGTGGGACATGAACCGGCACTTTGGTGAGCCGGGTTGGGCGGAGGTTCCACCCGCCGAACAGAAGGAGATCTGGGTCAAGTACACGAAGAACGTCTATGAAATCATCGACCGTCTGCGGGCCCGGCATCCCCATCTGGAAATCGAATCGTGCTCCGGCGGGGGAGGCCGAATGGACCTTGGGATTCTCACGCGAGTAGACGAGGTGTGGACGTCAGACAATACCGATGCCTTTGACCGCCTGCGGATACAGGAAGGCTTGAGCCTGGCTTATCCGCCCCAGGTCATGATGGACTGGGTCACGGACGTCCCCAATATCAACGGGCGCACCACACCACTGAAATTTCGCTTCCTGGTGGCCATGCAGGGGGCGTTTGGAATTGGAAGCAACTTGAATCGTTGGACGGATCAAGACTTTGATCTGGCACGGCAGATGATTGCCTACTACAAGTCCATCCGTGAAACGGTGCAACTCGGCAACCTGTATCGCTTACTTTCCCCCCGCGAAGGCGAAGTTACCGCGAACGAATATGTTTCACGCGACGCAAAGCACGCCGTGGTATTTGCGTTCCTGCATTCACAACAGTTCCTTTATCCGCCACCAACGGTTTACCTCCGCGGCCTTGATCCTGCCGCCGTCTACCAGGTGAAACGCATCGACGGGAAACTAACGGACCCCCAGGAGACACTGAGCGGGGCGTACCTGATGAACCATGGATTGAATTTTATTCTCGAAGGCGATTTCGATAGCACCTCAGTGGCGCTGGAGAGGGTAAAGTGACGATGTTCGATACCTTCACTTCGACAAGGATGTGCAGCTTTCCGGCCCTGCCACCTTCCCTTTCAGGTTGAAGCGAAGGATGAAGAAGGCGATTCCGAGGGCAGCAAGGCCGGAAAACAGCAGCGATTTGAGGCGTGTGAACTCCTCGCTGGAGATGCACCCTTCCTTCAGCAGCCTGTCCACATCAATCGTGATTTTCAAGGATATCTCCCCCCAAGCTTTGCCGTGACGGGGAGTTTGTAGGACGTTTCGCCCTTCACCAAGCCCATTTGCGGGATGGACCAACCCTGTATTTTCACCCATCGGAAGAAAAGGCATCGCCCCCAAACACAACGACAAATGTGGGGATAGCATCCTAATTCTCGAAGCCCAGAGCAAGGTTAACCCTTTGGTTTCGAATTGACTTTGACGGCACCGGCAAATATATTGAATGTTCTGCACAGCGCGAAAGAATGAAACTGCAGCAGCCGCACACCCGTTGACCTCCTTGCTGCCGTGCTTAACGTTTTAAACACGGTTGAATACTCTTCGTAGTCGGACAGAGACGGCCAACCCTGGAGCGAAGGGTCGAGGTAAAACAGGTCTTAACGGGGCAGGAAAGTGCCGACTTGCCATAACTGTGATTTGAGGGGAAAGTCAATGTCCAACATATGGAAGATGATGGCGATTGCCGCTCGCATCAACAAATTGAGCGATGGATTGATTGCGCTGCTTGGCGCGGTGCTGATGGCTGCGCTTCCAGTTGCGGCCGTGCCCCCCGCCGCCACCACCACGACGCTGACTGTGAAAGCGGGCGGCAACGCAGTGACCTCGGTACCGTCAGGTACGGTGGTGACGCTCACGGCAACTGTGCTGGCCGGCACCACGCCCGTCTCGCCAGGCCAGGTGAAATTCTGCGACGCCACGGCAGCCTATTGCGAGGACATTCACCTGTTGGGCTCGGCGCAATTGACCAGCGCAGGAACCGCGACGCTGCATTTCGTTCCCGGAATCGCCAGCCACAGTTACAAAGCGGTCTTTGTAGGGACAACCAGTACCGCCTCCAGCACTTCCACCGCCTCATCGCTATTGGTAACGGGCTATGATCTCACCACCACCGCCATCCAATCCAGCGGCACCGCCGGCGATTACACGCTTACGGGAACCCTGACGGCTTTTGGCGTTCCGGCCCCCACGGGATACATCTTCTTTGAAAATCAGAGCAACAAAAACGCCATTGCCGCTACGGCCCCTCTTGTCAGCGCCACGCTGGCCAATGGCTTTGGGCCTCTACAGACTTACGGTACCGGCGCCAACCCTTATTCCATCGCGGCCGGAGACTTTAAAGGTAATGGAATTTCTGACCTCGCCGTGGCAAACAGCTCCGATGGATCCGTCAGCGTGTTGCTGGGAAATGGTGATGGCACGTTTGCCAGCGCCAAGAATTATACCGTGGGGACATCACCATACTCGGTGGCGGTGGGAGATTTTAACGGCGATGGAATCCCCGACCTGGCAGTAGCCAATTATGGCAGTAATACCGTCAGCATACTTCTGGGGAATGGCGATGGAACGTTTGGCGCTCAGTCCACTTTTGCCGCGGGCAGCTTCCCCTCAGCCGTGGCGGTGGGAGATTTTAATAGAGATGGAATCCTCGACCTCGCCGTGGCGGATTATAGTGGCGGCCCAGGCTCAGTGAGCATCCTCCTGGGCAATGGCAATGGCACCTTCCAAACAGCCGTAGGTTATTCGGTGGGCAATTCGCCCTTCGGTATCGCGGTGGCGGACCTCAATGGCGATGGCTTTCTGGATGTAGTGACGGCGAACTCCGGCAGCTACAACGTCAGCGTGTTACTGGGTAAGGGTGACGGAACCTTTCAGGCACAGAGCACATATCCCGTCAGTCTTCCAAGCAACAGCGCCTGGGGTGTGGCCGTGGCAGACTTCAACGCCGACGGATCCCCGGACATCGCCGTCGCCAGCTCCGGCAATGTAAGTGTGCTGCTGAATAAGGGTACGGGATTGTTCAACGCCGCTGTGGGTTACACCGCAGGCAACACCGCTTATGCCATCGCAGTCGGGGACTTTAACGTGGATGGAAAAGCCGACCTGGCCGTCGCCAACGTCAACTCACAGAACCTCAGTATCCTGCTGGGGAGCGGCGATGGGACCTTTGGAAGCCCCAGCAACTCTCCCGCCGGCGGGACACCCCAAGCGGTTGCGGTGGGTGATTTCAATGGAGACGGCAGACCCGATTTTGCCGGGGCCGTCACCGGCACTTCCAATTACGCGGGCGTCTTTCTTGGAGAACAGACGGAAACTGCCACGGCGACGGGTGTTAGCATCCTGGGCTCAGGCGTGCAGAGTGTATTCGCCAGCTACTCCAGTGATCCAAATTACAACGCCAGCGACTCCAGCACCATTGTGCTGACTGGTTCGGGAACTTCGACCACGCTAACCGTCTCGGCCACGCCCAATCCGGCAGGCTACGGTATTCCCATCACTGTTGTCGCTACGTTAACCCCACAAAATGCGGCAGGCATCACCCCCGCGGACTTTACCGCCATCCTGGATGGAACAACGCTGTTGACGATTGCCGCCAAAGGCGGAAATCAATTCCAGATCACGGGGCCTGCTTTGTCCGCCCTGAGCCTCGGTGCTCATTCCATCGTGGTCAATTTCCTGGGAGCTTTGACTTATTTGCCCAGCAGTGGAAACGTCGGGTTGCAGATCAACCAAGCCACTCCCACCTTGAACTGGAACCCGCCGGCGGCCATAACCTACGGTACGACACTTGGCACGGTATTGAGCGCTTCTGCCGTGAATGGAACAACCGCGGTGGTGGGGAGTTACGCCTACACGGCAACCCCCTCCGGCGGGGCCTCCACTGCCATCACTGGCACCACCTTATTATTACCGGGCACCTACACAATTGGCGTCACCTTTACGCCTACCAACCCGACCGATTACCAATCGGTGAGCGCTAGCGTCACTCTGACCGTCAATGCCGGGAGGGCAACCGTTAGCCTGGTATCGTCTCTGAATCCCGTCTTTTCGGGAAATTCGATTACCTTCACGGCCACTGTCACTTCAACGGCCATCGCCCCGACGGGTACGATCACTTTCGCAGATGGACAAATACCCCTGGGATTAGGTCCAGTCCCGCTGACACAGGGCGTGGCCACTTACACGACGTCGAGCCTTGCCATCGGTGGGCACTCCATCACCGCAGTCTACAACGGTGACGCCAACTACGTCAGCCTCTCCAGCGCGCCGCTTACGCAGAACGTGGAAGATTTCACCCTGAGCGCTGCATTTCCAGTGGGCACGATTGCGCCGCCATTGGTTCTTCCGGGAAGCACGCTCACCGTGAACGTTCTGGCAGCTCCTAGCCTCAGCGCGATTTTCCCTTCAGCAGTTGCTTTCTCCGTCACCGGCCTGCCGACTGGCGCCACGGCAACTTTCGCGCCCCAGACGCTGGCCGCGGGTACATCCACCGACACCGACACCCTAACCATCCATTTGGCCAACCAGATTGTGTCGAATATTCCCTCCAACCCGCTGGGACGGGGGCTGGCCCTCGCAATGGTGGGTGGAATGTTCTTGCTTCCTTTCGGCGTCAAGATCCGCCGGTCGCGAGGTAGAGTTGGACGGTTCGCAGGGCTGATGCTTCTATTGATGGTGGCAGCTTGCGCCACACTGGGCCTCACCGCCTGCGGCAGCGGGGCTAGCACGGGCTATTTCGGGCAACAAGTGAAGAATTATACGGTGACCGTCACTGCCACTTCCGGTGCTCTGTCGCACTCGACCACCGTCACCTTCACCGTGGAGTAAAGGGAGAGAACCGAAAATGCGAACTACGTCTCTAACAATTGCGCTTCTTGCAGGTATCGTCGCCCTGGGCGGCACCATGGCGCGCGCGCAGGATAAATCCTCTTCGCCCTCGGGCTCCCAGGGGTCTACCACTGACCTGGCAGCATTCTACTCCACCGAACAGGGGCAGATCACGCCCAGCGGCGCGGGTAGCTTTTGGATGCAGGGGGCCAGCATTGACGGCGCCATGACTTTCCACCGCGGTTTCGGTTTCGCCCTTAACTTGACGGGAGAGCATGCTTCCCGCATTGCTCCGGGTGTGGGCCTGAATGAAGTCGACTTTGCGGTTGGACCCCGTTACACCTTCCGTTTCAAATCCAATTCCAAGCATGAAAGCAGGGTGTTCGGCGAAGCTTTGGTGGGCGGCGCACGCGGTATGAGCAGCGTCTTTCCCAAATCAACCGGATTGGATACTCACGCCAGCTCCTTTCTCTATCAGGTGGGCGGGGGCTGGGACATTGCCATTACCAAACACATCGCCATTCGCGCCGTGGAAGCGGATTACGTTCGCTCCTACCTGCCCAATAACGGTGGAGATACGCAAGGCCGCATTCGCCTGGGCTTCGGCGTCGTCTATCACTCCCAAAAGACGCAATAGGCTTGGGGCGCGTCACTGCTTCATAATGATGTCATCTGCTCTTTGGGAATCAGGGCTTGATGATCCATCTGCCTACCGCCAAATGCTTATTGCCTATTGCTAACTGCCTACTGCTTTTCCCCTTCCGGCTTCTTGGGCAGCCAGGTTGAGCTGTACTCCGCAGCGGCCAGCAACCCGCCATCCACGATATGGGCGATTCCGGTAATGCCATCGCTCTCATCGGACACCAGATAGACCGCCGCCTTGCCAATGTCCTCAGGGGTCAGGAAACGGCCCAGGGGCACGCGGGTCAACCGCTCCTTGATCAGTGCTTCCGGGTCAGCGGCGGCGTCAATGTGCTTCCGCAAAGCAGGCGTGTCAGTGATGCCGGGGCAAACGCAATTCACGCGGATATTGTCACAGCCGTAGTCGAGCGCCAGAGATTTGGTAAGCATAACGACCGCTCCCTTGGAAGCAACATAGCCCGGAGTCCGCATCTGGCCCGTCAGACCGCTGATCGATCCCATGTTCAGGATCGCGCCGCCCCCTTGTTTGCGCATGAGGGGCACAACGTACTTCACTCCAAAGAAGATTGACTTCAAATTGACGGCCATGAGGTGGTCCCATTCGGCCTCGGTGGTGTCTTCCACCAGCTTCACCGCGGCGTAGCCGGCATTGTTGAACAGGATGTCAACGCGGCCCCAACGCTCCACCGTCTTCTCCACCATATTGCGGACGTTGTCTTCTTTGGATACATCGGTCTGAACAAAAATGGCCTCGCCGCCCTTGCTTTCGATCAGGCGCACCGTCTCCTGGCCCTGGTCGGCCTGGATATCCGCCACCGTGACCTTTGCCCCCTCTTTCGCAAATTGGATCGCACTTCCCCGGCCGATGCCCTGCGCCGCGCCCGTGACGATCGCCACTTTGCCCTGTAATCTCATCGAGTCCCCCTAAGCTTGGTTTTGAAGATGCCGTCCCGCCCCGTTCATGAAGGGCCAGCCCGCCCGTAATACTACACGCGACGGCTGCGATGCGTCAGAAAAAATTGGGGGACCGCGAACGCTGATCGCCCATTCCGGGGGAAAGAGTGCAATCGTCCCGACCCGCCGCAAGGGTGTTGACAACCTACAGCCTTGGATGTAGATTGCCTACATCATGAAACCGAAAACCGAACGCGATCAGAACCGCATTGATTTATTGCAGGGCACGCTCGACATGCTGATTCTCCAGACCCTCGTTTGGGGGCCGCTGCACGGATACGCCATCTCCCACTCCATCCGGGGACGCTCGGGCGAAATCCTGCAGGTGGAAACAGGGTCGCTCTACCCGGCGCTCCATCGCCTGGAAAAGCAGGGTTGGGTAACGTCGCAATGGAAGCAGACGGAGAGCAAGCAGCGCGCCAAGTTTTATCGACTCACCGCCGCCGGCAGGAAGCAGTTGCAATCCGAGCAAGTTCGCTGGGAGCAAATCGTCAACGCCGTGGCAGGGATTATGAAGCCGGAATTTTGAATAGCGATTATGGATCCGGAATTCTGAATCCGGAATTCGGAATTGAGATTCCGGAACCTTGAATCGCCGTGCACTTAAAGAAGGTCCGCCATGAATCTCTGGGATCGATTGTTTCGCCGGGAGCAGCGTGATGAAGAACTGGACGAAGAGGTCCAGGCGCATCTGCAAATGGCCGCGCAGGATCGCATGGAGCGGGGCGAATCCGACGAAGATGCCCGCGCCTCCGCCCTCCGCGAATTCGGAAACGTCGGATTGATCAAGGAAATGACCCGCGACACCTGGGGCTTTCGCTGGCTGGAAGAGCTTTTTCAAGACCTTCGCTTCGGTTTGCGCCAGTTGCGCAAGAATCCCGGTTTCACGGCAGTGGCGGTCATTACGCTAGCCCTCGGCATAGGGGCGAACACTGCCATCTTCACGGTTATTGATGCCGTCCTGTTACAGCCTTTACCTTATCCAGATCCGGGGCGGGTAGTTTGGGTCACAGAATTTATGCCGCCTTCCGGCCGCGCCATCGTGCTCACGCCCGAGTACGCAGCCTGGGAAAAAGAGGAGAAGATATTTGATCAACTGGGCGTATTCGACACCACTCGGGGCATCAATCTGACCGGAGGTGTGAGGCCGGAACGCATCATGGCCGGCCATGTCACCCCAAGTTTCTTCCTGGCCCTTGGAGTCCAACCCGCCCTCGGGCGCACCTTCTTGCCAGAGGAAGGACAACCTGGGCACGACCGCGTTGCGGTGGTCAGTCAGGACCTGTGGCAGGGCTATTTCAATGCCGACCCAAATGTGCTGGGTAAATCGCTAATTTTGGACGGGGCGAGCTACACCGTGGTCGGCGTAATGCCCCGCCTTTTCATTCACCCAGGGTCCAAAGGGGAAGCGGTTTGGCTGCCCTTCGCCGTGCCGCCCGAAGCGGCGCGCCCCGGCAGGGCGATGGGCGTCGTGAGTGTTATCGGTCGGCTCAAGCCTGGCGTTGGCATTGAGCAGGCCCAGGCAGCTCTGGAGGTTGCCACGCGCCGGATGGACAAACAGTATCCTCCGCCATGGTCGCGCTACCATGCCTCTGCCCACGTCAGCCTGATTCCTCTGCTCGATTGGCTTACTCGCGACGTTCGCCCGGCGTTGTATGTCATGCTGGGGGCGGTAGGGTTGGTCCTCTTGATTGCATGCGCCAATGTGGCCAATATGCTGCTGGCCCGCGCCGTCACTCGAAAGAAGGAAATCGCGGTTCGGGCCGTGATTGGCGCCGGCCGGGCGCGGCTGATCCGGCAGATGCTCACGGAGAGTACGCTGTTGGCTGTCGGCGGTGGCGGTCTTGGGTTGCTCATTGTCCCCTCACTGACCACCATCCTGCAATCCTACGTGCCAGGATCGGTGGCGGCACATGCGCATGTCGACTTCAGAGTCCTGGCCTTAACCGTGGTTTGCTGCGGGCTGGCAGCGATCCTCTTCGGCCTAGTCCCAGCGTTGACGGTCTCCAAGCTTCGCCTTGCCGATTCCCTCAAGGAGAACACACGTCACTTCGGTGAGTCGAAAACGTACCGACGGCTCCACAGTGCGATGGTTGTCGTGCAATTGGGCATTTCCGTTCTGCTACTGGTGGGGGCGGGCTTATTAGTGCGGAGTTTCTTGCTTCTCCTCAAAGTTGACTCGGGTATCGACCCGCACAACGTCCTCACGGCCGAGGTTTTGCTACCACCGGGAAATATCTACGACCCCGCACATCAAAGAGAGTTCTATCGGCAGGTGCTTGAGCGGCTCAGGGCTATGCCGGGAGTGGAATTTGCCGGGGCGACAACCGAGATGCCCTTTACGATGTTTAACTCCCTCGGGAACGGTTTGAAGCCGGAAGGCCAGCCGGAAAGTAACACTCCTTATTGCCCGGGAATTGTGACACCGGATTACTTCCAGGCGATGGGGATCAGGTTACTTGCGGGACGTTTTTTCAGCGACCATGATGCTGCCGGGTCGCCGCCGGTATTGATTCTAGACCAGAGCCTTGCCCGGGCGCTGTTTCCGGGGCAGGATGCTGTCGGCAGGCGAATCCTGGATGACGGCATATGGCGAACCGTTGT
Source organism: Acidobacteriota bacterium (assembly GCA_003165315.1). Classification (GTDB taxonomy): domain Bacteria; phylum Acidobacteriota; class Terriglobia; order UBA7540; family UBA7540; genus Bog-366. The sequence goes on along the minus strand of PLSX01000216.1, from coordinate 31,524 downwards.
GGGGGTGGTAGCGGATACGCACCACCTCGGCCTTAGCGAAAACGTGATGCCTGAACTGTTCACCTCCTACTTACAGGAACCGTCTGGTTTTATGGACGTTATTGTCCGCACGTCGTCCGCCCCCTTGAACTACGTGTCCGCGCTCCGGAATGTAGTGATGGCCGTTGATAAGAACCAGCCCCTGTCGGACGTGAAGACAATGGACCAGCGGCTTGCTGAATCCTTGGCCGACCGCCGCGAGCGGTTGCTATTGCTCGGCACGTTTGCAATTTTGGCCGTGCTGATCGCCGCCAGTGGAGTGTATGGCGTGACGGCGTATACGGTCACCCAGCGGACTCATGAAGTTGGCGTGCGCGTCGCACTGGGCGCTCGCCGCAAGGACATCATGCGGATGATGATTGTGCAGGGGATGCGAGTCATTCTTTTGGGAATCGTGCTGGGGCTGGCCGGAGCTTTCGTATTATCGCGTACGCTAGCCACCTTTCTATATCATACAGCCCCCACAGACCTGCTGACCTACGTCGCGGTTTCATTCTTGCTTGGTGCAATTGCATGCCTGGCAGTCTATGTGCCTGCAAGACGGGCGGCCAACGTCGATCCCATGGTGGCGCTGCGATATGAGTGAAGCAGTGTTTAGTGGATGGTGGTTAGTAACTGGGCGGAATAATGATTCTTGAATTTTGATTTCTTAATGGTCCGACATCGCGAATCTCGCAGGAATAGATAATGAAACTGGAATTCGGAATGGCAGCTCTTGAATCTTGAATTTTGAATCCCCCTGCACGCAAAGAAGGTCAGCCATGAATCTCTGGGATCGATTGTTTCGCCGGGAGCAGCGTGATGAAGAACTGGACCAAGAGGTCCAGGCGCATCTGCAAATGGCCGCGCAGGACCGCATGGAGCGCGGCGAATCCGCCGAGCAGGCCCGCGCCTCCGCCCTCTGCGAATTCGGCAACGTTGGTGTGATCAAGGAAATGACCCGCGACACCTGGGGTTTTCGCTGGCTGGAAGAGCTTATTCAGGATTTGCGATATGGCCTGCGACAGTTGCGCAAGAATCCTGGCTTCACAGCAGTTGCCATAATCACTCTTGCTTTAGGGATTGGTGCCAATACAGCTATCTTTAGTGTTGTGAATGCTGTCCTGATCCGCCCGTTGCCCTACAGCGAGCCGAACCAACTGGTGTACATCTCTGAGTTCTGGCCACACGAAGCCCCTGTGAGGACAGTGCCCACCCCTGACTTTGCCAACTGGAGCGAGCATACACAGCTCTTCGGAGGGCTTGCAGCCTATGGTGGCGGTGCCGAGGTGAATCTAACTTCGCGCGGAGAACCCGACCGTATTCTCGGAGCAAGTGTTACCTGGGATTTCTTCCCCTTGCTTCGAGTCCGACCGGAGCTGGGTCGCGGCTTTCTTCAAGAAGAGGACCAACCAGGGGGAAGGAAAGTGGTGCTGCTCAGTCACGAACTATGGCAGCGGCGCTTCGGGTCTGACCCGGGCATTATTGGCTCATCCGTCAAGCTCAACGGCACACCGCACACGATCATCGGGGTGATGCCCGCCGGTTTCCGATTCCCAGACGACGAGTTCAAGGCAGAGTTGTTTTTACCAATGCTCGTGGCGCGGGCCGCCGACTGGGCTTCTCACGACTCTGAGAAGTTCAGGCTTGTTAGAGCTCTCGCCCGCCTCAAGCCAGGCGTCACCGTCGACAATGTGAAAGTGGAGTTAAATGGCCTGATAAAACAAACGGCCGGACAAGAACCGCCGCAATTTCAGCGTATGCGGGCTGGGATGGAGGTACGTGTGACGCCCTTGCACGAGAGACTCGCCGCGCCCGTTCGTCTCATTTTGCTCGTCTTGCTTTGCTCCGTCGGGCTCTTGCTGGTCATGTCGTGTGTCAACGTAGCCAGCTTGCAGCTTGCACGAGGCGCGGCGCAGCAAAAGGAACTCGCTTTGCGCATGGCTCTTGGCGCTCCGAGGCTGCGCATTGTAATGCAATTGCTAACGGAGAGCTTGGTGCTTGTAAACGCCGCGGGAGCTGTCGCAGTATTGTTCGGATTCGCTGGCCTCAGGGTCATTCAGGCCCTTGGGCCTCCTCAGATTCCGCACCTGCAAACCATCCGTTTGGACTCTACCGTTCTGCTTTTCACGTTGTTCGTTGCCACAATGACCGGTGTCCTGTTCGGCTTCTCTCCGGCCATGCTGGCTTCGTGCGTGAAACTCGACGAAGTGCTCAAATATGGAACGTCACGATCAACGCCGAGCCAAAGACAACACCGGCTCAGGAGCATCCTCGTAACGGCTGAAATCGCACTTGCTGTCATATTATTGGTTGGCGCGGGTCTTTTCACTCGAAGCTTTATTTATCTGATCACAGTTGATCCTGGGTTCGACCCTCACCAACTGCTTACGCTTCGAATCTCAATTTCCGGAAATGAATACTCCGAGCCTGAACGAAAGGCTGCATTCTTCAGGCAACTTTTGGAGCGACTGAAGGCACTCCCTAGCATCCAATACGCCGATGCCGGGAGTGGACTTCCGCTTCTGGGCTCGTGGCGCATCAGCGGCACTGATGTCGAGGGCACCCCGGAAGCACTACCAGGATTGCGTCCGGATATCCCCGATGATGTGGTGGGGCCTAACTATTTTCGCACCCTGGGCATCCCTGTCGTTGCGGGTCGTGCATTTAGTGATCAGGACCGTCTGGCCACCCTGCCGGTGGCTATCGTCAATCAAGCCTTTGCCCGCCAATTTTTCCCTGACCAGAATGTGATCGGAAAGCATGTCAAATCTGGAGCAAGAACAGATCCGTGGCGCCAAATCATCGGCTTGGTGGGAAATGTGAGACAACTCGGCCCTGACAACCCTGAGTCGCCCGAGGTTTACATCCCCTGCTTGCAGGATCCCGCATCAGATTTGTACGTGGTACTTCGTACTTCCGGCGACCCGCTCAATTCCATTGCGGCGGTGAAAGCTGCCGTTCGGGCGGAGGATGCCAACCAACCGCTATACGACATTGCCACGATGGATGAGCGATTGTTAGAGTCAACTGCACCGCAGCGATTCAATGCCTTGCTGGTGGGAATATTCGCGCTTTTGGCGCTCTCGCTGGCGGCGGTTGGGATTTACGGTGTCGTGTCTTATTCGGTGGCGCAGCGCACTCATGAGATTGGGGTCCGCATGGCGTTGGGAGCTTGCCGTGAGGATGTGCTAGCGCTGGTCGGAGCCGAGGGGATGCGGCTGGTTGGTTTTGGCGCTGGGATCGGCCTGGCCGGCGCTTTGGCGCTGACACGTCTGCTGCGCAGTCTGCTGTTCGGGGTCAGCCCCAGCGACCATGTTACTCTGGTTGCCGTGTCGGTGGGCCTGGCGCTCGTGGCCGCGTTCGCTTCTTACATTCCCGCCCGCCGGGCGACCAAAGTCGATCCCATGGTGGCGTTGCGATACGAATGAGGAATAACGCTGGAACATTTCCACCTCGTGCGGTGTCTAGCAGAGAGTGCGGTCACGGTCTGGGGCGGCAACTCGCCAGGATGTTTTCGATTCTGATCTGGTCGGGCTAATCCGATGGCACAGGGAAGTCCTGGCGGGCGCTAAGGAGCGTATTTTTGAAGGCGGTGAGGGCTGATCGATGTTTGAAGTCATCGGGCTCACAAAGCGCTATAGCACTCTTACCGCCGTCGATGCAGTCAGCTTTCAGGTCGACGCCGGCGAAGTCTACGGCTACCTGGGCCCCAACGGCTCGGGCAAGAGCACGACGGTAAAGATGCTGACCGGATTGCTTGAGCCCAGCGCCGGCCACATCCTTTTGGACGGGCGGGACATCAGTGCTGACCTGATTGCTTATCGCCGCCGGCTTGGATACGTTCCCGAGGAGCCGCGTCTCTACCCCTACCTTAGCGGCAAGGAATACCTGGAACTCGTGGGCCGATTGCGGTCCATCCCGGAGCCGTTGCTGACGGAGAAATCCGACGCCCTGCTGGAACTCTTCTCTCTCCGGACGCAAAGGCACGCCGCCATCTCCTCCTATTCAAAAGGGATGAAGCAGAAAATTTTTATCTGCGCGGCTCTTCTCCATAATCCGAACATCTTGATATTTGACGAGCCGCTTTCCGGACTGGATGTAACCTCTGTCATGGTTTTCCGCAACTTGGTGAAGCTGCTCGCGGGCGAGGGGAAGATCATCATCTACAGCTCGCACGTCCTGGAAGTGGTGGAAAAGCTCTGTTCGCGGGTCATGATTCTGCACCGGGGCCGCTCCGTGGCCAACGACCGCGTCGAGCATCTGCGCGACCTGATGAAGCTTCCCTCGCTCGAAGAGATTTTCCGCGAACTGGCGATGGAAGAAGATACGGCAAAAGTCGCCAAAGATATCGTCGAAGTCATGAAGCTCTAACCGGCGGCGTAGAGGCGGGTTTACCCCGCCAGACTGCCGCTGATTCCGGCATCGGATGGCGGGGTAAACCCGCCTCTACGCCGCTTCCCATCAGCTTCCCCAGCACGAAAGGTGCTGTGCACATACTGGCTCGAATCCGTAAGTTCTTCCGCGACGATGAAACTCACTTCGTCCAACTGACGGAGCACTTTTTTCAGCGGTTTTTTGACAATGAGCTGATCGCGCAGGGCAGCGAAGCGCTGCTGACGGTGGTCCACATACTTGCCCTGCTGGCGATGCCTCCCGTTATTTACTCGCTCTATCAGCTTCCCACTTACTCCTATATTTATTGGTTTTCGCAGTGGAAATACGAGCAAGTCTCGCTGATGGACCATTGCCGTTTCATCATCCTCTCCATGGCCATCATCGGGTTCGTGGCAGTTTTGGAGTGGGACGCGTTGTTTCTCGATGCGCGGGACTTTGCGATTCTCATCCCGTTGCCCCTTAAAGCCTCCACGGTTTTCCGCGCCAAGATCACTGCGCTGCTGCTCTTTCTTTCGTTATTCATTGGCGATGTGGGAGGCATTCCCACGCTGCTCTACCCGGTAGTGGAGAGCACGGGCATTCCCGCGGCTCACGTGTCGCTGCTTCGACTTTGCAGAATGATCTTCGCCCACGGAATTGCCATTGGCGCAGCCAGTGCGTTCACCTTTCTTTTTATCGTCGCGCTCCAAGGGTTGCTGATTAACGCCCTGAGCCCACGGGCCTTCAAGAAGATTTCACTCGGCGTGCAAGTTGACGCCATGATTGCACTACTGCTGCTGCTTTTCCTGCTGCCCACCTTATCCGACCTTCCGTCCGGCTGGCAGCAGGCGCCCGGCGCGCGACTTTTGTGGTTCCCACCCCTCTGGTTCCTGGGCCTCTATCAAACCCTTCTGGGTTCAAGTGAAGGCGCGCTCCACACCCTGGCCGGGATTGCCATTGTGGCGCTTGCCGTGGTGGCCTTCGCCTGCGCCGCCGCCTATGCCCTCAACTACAGGCGGCACATGCAACAGGCGGTCGAAGCGTCCGCGGCTGAGCCATCCGGCCCGTCGCGTATGGACGCGTTTGCAATCAGGGCGATGAATGTACTTCTCCTCCGCAAGCCGAGGGAACGGGCGGCTTTTTACTTTGTGTCAAAAACAATCGCTCGCAGCGGCAAACACCGGCTCTACCTTGCCGCCTACGTGGGAACTGGATTGGCGCTGGCGCTGTTTGGGACGCTGGATGCATTCGTCTACATGTCGAAAGGCGACTTGATTGCTGCCATCAGCCAGCCGCACGAAGCGTTGCTTGCCATCCCCCTGATCGTTTCGTTTTTTGTATTGTCGGGAATGCGCATGATCTTTACCATCCCGGCGGAGTTGAGCGCAAACTGGGTTTTTCAATTGGCCGAAGACGAAAACAGGGCCGAATTTCTGCGGGGCGCAAGGAAGGCGATGCTGGTGCCTGTAGTCATGATTCTGGCCGCGCTTTTTCCCATATTTTCTGCCCTTTGGGGATGGCGGCCGGCGTTGATGAATTTCACCTTCAGCCTGGTGTTGTCGGTGATCCTCGCGGAATTGTTGTTCCTGAATTTCCTCAAAATACCCTTCACCTGTTCCTTCCAATCCGGGAAGGCAAATATCACGCTGCTCGGCGTCTTCTATTGGTTCGCCTTCACCGCGTACGCCTATACGATGGCAACTGTTGAACGGTGGCTACTGCAGGATGGCACTCGCTGGCTAGTATTCATGGTAGTCGCCCTTCTTGCACTCGCTGCACTCGTCCTCCGAAGAAATGTCGCGTCGGCCAATGGGTTTAGCATCATGTACGAAGACACCGCAAATCCCGAGGTGCAAACATTGGATCTCAATGGGTAGAGGCAGGGCGGATAGCAGGCAGGGTCAAGGCGAGCGCAGTTTTGCTTTCTTCGGCGGCACTTCAAATCACAATTTCGATCAGTTCATTGCCGGGCTTTCTGACTCTCTCGTAGCGCCCATTCAATGTCGTCGCGTTGAAAGCGTTCCTGGAGTTCCGCAGCGCGGTGCCCGAGGAATTCCACCAAAGCCGCGCGAACTGCCTCGGATTCATCGCGGAACCATCCCGTCTCTACGAGTCGCGACAACTCCTCGGCGACCTTTTCCGGCAAATCGACGCTTATGGTTTTCACAGTGTCCAATCCTTTTGCTGCGCACTTATTCCCTCATAAGGATAGGGCGAACCGGCAGCTTCCCGCAAGTAATATGGTCAGGCAGGCGTTTGGGGGTTGAGGTATGGCGAGGGAGTAATCAGGGTTTGTCGAGGGGATTAAAGAATTTCAGGCCGGGAAAGTGTGCGAAGTCCCGATCACAGGTGGCGAGGGTGGCTCCGTGCTCGATGGCTAACGCTCCCAAGTGGGCGTCCATGATGAGGTTCCCACGAAGAATCATCGATAGAAAGGCGCCTCCGCCTGCTCGATGAGCTCCCCCACCTTATCGTAACTGAACCCCGGGCGCAGACCCAGAGGGCGTGGCCTGACCTTGAAGGGGGGAGCCGAAACCGCCACCGATCGAACGTGGAGACCCGTTCGCAGGACGCGGTTCACGGTCTGCTTAAACGGTTCGCCAGACCGGCGCGCCTCCGCCCGGAGCTTGGCTGCCACATCGTCGTCGATCGTTAATGTTGTTCTCACATCATGATGCTAAATCCTGGACATCATGACGTCAATTTGCAGCAATCAGCTTACTGGCCGATTCGGCTTTGGCCCGCTCTAACTGGTGGCGGATGATGCGGCTGGCCTGCCTGCTTTTGCCTGTCCCTGGGTTTTTCACGGCTTCTTACGGCACGCGGAGTGTCCTGCCGCCGCGCCCCGCGGGCTGCAAACCCATGCGCTAGGCTCTGCATTTCCCTTGACAATTTCGAATAATAGGCTACAATAGAGGGGAGAGGCAGGACCGCCGCGGGGCGGCGCCGGCAACCCCCCCCGCGCTCACGCGCCGCCTGTCCTTGAATCAGGAGGGGGACTTTTGCCGCTGGGCTATGGCGTGAGCGCAGGTAAATCAGGGGAGCTCTTTTGAGGACCAGGATGGCAGATTTCCCCCCGAAAATACCCTGGGGAGGCCACGATGTGTATGAAAATACAGAGACTTACAAGAAACTCGAAAAATGCGTCGAAATTTTATATTGCTGATTATAAATGGCTTACAGCGAAGCCCGGGATTCGATGCCGGGAAAAAGGGGAATAAAAAATAAGGGGATATCCCACGATGTTGATGAAAACAAAGGAAGAGCGAAGTGACAGTTTGACATATCCCACGATGTTGATGAAAACAAATAACTTAATTTTTAGGCCACGATAGTTATGAAAATAAAGACACTTAGCTAAAATCACAGCTCTGAGACGAAAGACCAGCGTGATGTGCACCAGCAACGTCGATCGAGAACCCAAGCTTGCAGGATAGGTCAAAATGTCAAATCAAGAGTACGGAGCCGGGGGGCCTTTGTGCCGGAATGGCAATCTGCAAATCCACAATCAAGTGCCGAAAATCGTCAATCACCATTCACCAATCGCCAATCGCCCGATGCCCCTTTTCGCCGGGCTTGCCCTTCCCGCCTCGATGAGGAATAATCCAGACGAGGAGAGCATGAATGATTCGCCAACTGTTTCTTGATTATACCCATGGGCTCAAGGAGGCGCTGGACGCCATTCCCACCGACGCTGCGGAGAAATTCCTCCAGCTTCTGGAGAGCGCATACCTCGATGGCCGCCAGGTCTTTCTAATGGGCAATGGCGGGAGCGGCGCCAGCGCATCGCACGCGGCCGGCGACTTGAACAAAGGCGTCTCCTACGGCCGGGAGAAACGCTTTCGCGTGATCAGCCTTAACGATAATCTGGCCACGCTGACGGCCTACGCCAATGACGTCTCCTACGTGGATGTGTTTGTGGAGCAGCTCAAGAACTTTCTCCACCCCGGCGACCTGGTGATTGCCATTTCCGGCAGCGGAAATTCCCCCAACGTTCTGAAGGCCATTGAATACGCCAATCAGCAGGGCGCCATCACGGTGGGACTCACCGGCTTTAGCGGCGGCAAGCTGGCCACCCTGGCGCAAGTGCCCGTGCACGTTCCGGTACATGATATGCAAAAGGTGGAAGACATCCACATGATGCTTTTCCATGTGGCCATGCAGGTTTTGTGCGCGCGCATGGATTCCGCCGCCGGGGCAGCCGCCGGTCCTGCTTGCTGAGGCTGTGCCGCACCCTCGCTGCCCGTCAACCTGAGATCTGCTCTCGATGCCCAAGGGATCACAATCGAACGCTCTCGCTTCCCGCTGCACGCCGGCGGAAATTCGGCTCGGGCTGGGGTGGAAGAAGCAATGAAGATCGCCATTCTCGGGCTCACGGCGACGTCCTACGGCAGCCATACCTATCTGAAGAATCTGCTTCCACACCTGGCGCAGCTCGACCGCACCAATCAATACGAGGTCTTTCTTCCTCCCGCCAAGTCCGGAGAATTGGATGTGCGGCAGGAGAACTTTCATATTCACGCCCCGCGCCGTGCGCCCAAATCCGGCACGTTTCGGGTAGCCTGGGAACAACTGATCTTCCCGTGGATTCTCCGCGCCAAGCATGTGGATGTTGTTTACACCACGCAAAACATGGCAATTCTTCTGTCTCCCACGCCCTGCATCATCATCATTCAGAATGTGGAGCCGTTCTTCGCCGGGAAATTTCCCAACCCGCTGCATCTTCGCGCGAGGCTTTGGCTGATCCGGTTCATGACGGTGCTCTCCCTGCGCCGCAGCCATGGCATCATCGCCATTTCCGATTGGGAAAAGGACTTTCTGGTTGAGCAGTTTCACCTGCCCCCGGAGAAGATCATCGTCAGCTACCCTGGCGTCACGGAAGGCTTCCATCCTGCTGATGCCGGTTCCGCAGCACTATTGCGCGAGCGGTTGGGACTGGAGCCGCCTTACGTTCTCTCGGTGACGCGCCTGGCGGGCTACGGTAATTTGCTGAATCTGGCGAAAGCCTACGTTTCCCTGGTGAAGTCGGGAAAGGTCACGATGCCGCTGGTGATTCCAGGCGAGGTGTGGGACGCTCAGTATATCGGCCGCGTCAAGAAGCTGCTCGCGGATCAGGGCTGCTCGGATTGGGTCAAGTTCATCGGCTATGTTCCGCATCAGGACATGCCCTTGCTGTTCGGCAACGCCACCTGCTTTGTTTTTCCGTCGCTGCTGGAAGCGTGCGGCACCGTCTTGATTGAGGCGCTCGCCTGCGGGACCCCGATTCTCTGCTGTGGGCGCCGCCCCATGAGCGATATCTGCGGCGATGCAGCCGTCTTGTTCGACGGTGAAAACCCCCAAGACATTGCCGATAGAATCTTCGAGGTGCTTTCGGATCCCTCCCGCCAGGAAGGTCTCTCCCGCCGCGCAGTGGAGCGCGCAAGTCAGTTTTCCTGGCAACAAGGCGCGGAAAAGGTTCACCAGCTTTTTCAGCAACTCGCGCCACTCGGATCGAACCGTGGAGCCGAAAGCATGCCTCCGGAAAGGAGATCTTAACCCCAGCCGTTCTCTCCAGGCTCGGACCATAAGTAACCCTTGCGCCTCCTGATTATCAGCATCCGATACGCACCGGAATTCACCAGCAACGCCATCGTCATCACCGGCCTGGCACAGCAGTTGGCCAGGCGCGGACACCAGGTGACGGTGCTTGCGGGCACGCCGCACTACCAACTCTCAAGCGTTCCGGCGGGTTACGCGTGGTGGCCATTCCACCGTGAATTCCTTGATGGCGTGAAGGTGATTCGGTGCTGGGCATTCCCGAAATCCGAAGGCAAATTCGCGAAACTCCTGAACTATGGGAGCTTCACGCTCACCAGCCTTGCCGCTGGCCTTTTCACTACTCGCCCTGATGCCGTGATGGTGGTTTCACCGCCCTTTTGGCTGGGGTTTAATGCCCTCATCCTCCGTACCCTGCGCGGCTGCCCGGTGGTTTACAATGTTCAGGACCTGTTTCCGGACGCCTATCTTGCCAGCCTGGAAGTGAAGCCAGGCTTGGTCACGCGCGCCATGGGCGGCCTCATGAACCACATTTACCGCGCCTCGGACCGCGTCACGGTGATCACGGATTCTTTCGCCAAGGCTATTGCGGCACATGGGATTGACCCGAAGAAAATGGCAACCATCCCGAATTTTGTCGATACCACGGCGGTCACGCCGCTGCCCCGAACCAATTCTTTCCGCCAGCGTCATGGCCTTCGCGACCGGTTCGTGGTGATGTATGCGGGCAATATCGGATACACTCATGGCGCCGAACTGTTGGTGGAAGCAGCGTCAAAGCTGGCCGCAATTCCCGATCTCCAATTTCTGGTGATTGGGGGCGGGTCGAAGCAGGCGGATCTGGTGAACCTCGCCCGCAAACGCGGACTCAACAACATGCAGTTTTTGCCGACGCAGCCTCGCGAGGTCTTGCCCGAAATGCTGGCCACCGCTGACATTTTCGTGATGACCTCGAAACCGGAGGTGGGCGGGACATCATTTCCTGGGCGCATCTATAATTCCCTGCTTGCTACCCGGCCAGTGGTGGCGAGCGTTGATGAGAACTCTGATCTGGCCGAAGTCCTGCGCAGCAGTGAAGCCGGCATCGTTACGGCTCCAGGCAATGTGGATGATTTTTGCCGCGCGCTCACGATGCTCTATCATGATGCCGCCTTGCGCGAACGCCTGGGCCGGAACGGAGCAGAATTCATGGCGCGGTTCTATTCCTCGCAGGCCGTGGTGGAGCAGTACGAAACGCTATTGAAGGGATTGGCTTCTCACTGAAGGAGAGCCCTGTAACCTCATGCAAGCCCCGGTAAGAATCAAAGTCAAACTGGCCCTTCTGGTGGGAGACCTGATTCTTCTCTCCCTCTGCATTCTTGCGGGATCCTACATTCGCCGCCAGGAAATCTGGCCGCTCTTTGGGCAGTACAGCACGGCCTGGATCCTCTGCCTGATGATCTACCCGCTATGTTTCTACCTGACCCGATCCTACGAAGTGCAGCCGGAGGCGAGTTCCACAGAGAATCTGCGGAGGCCGCTTCTGGGCATGCTGATCGCGGCCAGTGCTGCATCCCTGCTTTTCTTCTTTGCACCCGACATCCGCTTCGGCCGCGGCATATTCGCCATTGCCAATGCCCTCTATGTCGTTGCACTCCTCACGTGGCGGCTGGGAGTCTTCGTACGTTTGCGCCGCCGAAGTCTTACTGTGCTGCTGATGGGAAATCCCGACGCCATGGAGATGGCTCGCGAATTGATCCATAAATTCTCGCCGCATTCTCAAACTCGCGTCTGGCAGCCGGAAGTGGAATCATCGCACCCATCAGGCCGCATGAATCCCCACACCTTGCCCGCGGAAGAGGACGAATACGATCTCCTGATCCTGGCGGGCCAATCCATCGATCCGCCCACGCTTCGCAGAGCCGCTTCACTTCGCCTCAAAGGTGTCATGGTTTGGAACCTGCCCCGCCTGTGGTCGGAATTCGCCGAGCGGCTTCCTGCCCGCTTCATTGATGAGCGTTGGGTGGCCACAGCTGAGGGCTTCCGCTCGCTCAACGAACAAAGCTTCCAGGTCACCAAGCGGCTGGTGGATATTTGCCTCGCTTTTATGGGATTGATTTTGGCCTTCCCTCTGGTAGCGCTGGCTTCGGCCCTGATCAAGCTTCAGGACGGCGGCCTCGTTTTCTACTCGCAGGAGAGGGTGGGCAAAGGGGAGAAGACCTTTCGCGTTCACAAGCTTCGCACCATGGTGACAGGGGCCGAAGGTGACACCGGCCCGGTCTGGGCCTCACCCAACGATCCGCGTGTTACACGGGTGGGACATTGGTTGCGCAAACTGCGCATCGATGAGATTCCCCAGATGTGGAATGTTCTCAAGGGCGAAATGAGCTTCGTCGGTCCGCGCCCGGAACGTCCCGTCTTTGTCGAGTCTCTGCAAAGCAAGTACCCCGTCTATTCACTGCGGCATCTGGTGCGCCCCGGCATCACCGGGTGGGCGCAAGTCTGTTGCCCCTACGCGGCCAATGAAGAGGACAACCTGCTGAAACTGGAGTACGACCTCTACTACCTGCAAAATGCCTCCATGCTTTTCGACCTTCGCATTATCCTGAGGACCATTTCAACGGTCGCATCTGGATGGGGATCGTGGTAGAAGGCTGCGGAGTTACAAAAGCAAGTCAAAAGGCAAAATTCAAAAGGCAGAGGTGAAATTTCTTAAACAGCCTCATCACGCGGTGGCCGCAGCCCTTTGGCGATCGCTTCACTGCTAATGTCGTGCACCATTTTGACCAGCGCCACCACGTTGTCATAGGGAATATCGGGCAGCAGGCCGTGGCCGAGGTTGAAGATATGGCCGCGGCGGTAAGCCACCTGATCCAGCACGCGCTTGGCCCTCATGCGGATGAAGTCCTGCCCGCCATAGAGCACGATGGAGTCAAGGTTCCCCTGCACGCCCACTCTCTTGCCCAGCCGCTTCCAGGCCGCGTCGATCTCCACATGGGCGTCGACGCCAATCACGTCCCCGCCCGCCTCGCGCATGGCTTCCAGCAGCATTCCCGTGCCTGTTCCAAAGTGGATAATAGGCGTTCCGGGCTTAACTGCTTGCAACATCATGCGCGTGTAGGGCTGCACGTATTCGCGGTAGTCCGCGGGCCCCAGGCACCCCACCCAGGTGTCAAAAACCTGTATCGCCTGTACTCCCGCATCGATCTGGGCGTTGATATACCGGGCCAGATTGCGCGCCAGCAGCTCCATCAGCGCCCTCCATGCCCCCGCATCGCGGTACATCAGGGCCTTGGTGTGGCGATAGTTTTTTGACCCGCCCCCTTCGATCAAATAGGAGGCCAGCGTAAAAGGGCAGCCTGCGAATCCCAGCAGCGGCAAACGTGGATTCAGGTCCGAGCGCGTTTGGCGGATGCCCTCGTAAAAATAGGCCAGCGACTCTTCCGGCGTCACTTCTTGCAGGCGGTCAATGTCCGCCGCCTCGCGCACTCCGGGGCTGATCACCGGCCCTTCGCCCTTGCCATATTCCAGGTGCAAGCCCAGCGGCTCAACAATCAGCAGCAGGTCGGCAAAGATGATGGCNNCATCCACGCCCAGCTTTTCCGCCGCGGTGACGGTGACTTCTGAAACCAAGTCGGGGCTCTTACAGAGTTCGAGGAACGGCACGCGCGCGCGCAAGTCGCGGTAGTCCTTCATGTAGCGGCCCGCCTGGCGCATCAACCAGATGGGTGTGGCGTCAACCGCTTCAAAACGGCACGCCTTCATGAAACGAGAATCGTCAGAAAGGGACAGCGCACGATGGGCAAGGGGGCCGTTGCTCGCGACTCGGGACTCGGGGCCCTCTGAATCCTGACTCCTTGCTTCTGACTCCTTACTTCTGACTTCGGACCTCGGACTTCCGACCTCGGACTTGTTTTTCATGATCTCCTTCGCCCGCAAAGCGGTTTCCTGCACCAACGGTCCCATCTTGGGATGGACAGGCTCATGGTCAATGGCAATCCCATGCGCCGTCAATCTTTCGCTGCACGTGGGGCCCACTGACGCCACCACGACCTTTGGCAAAGCCTTCAATAATTGATCCTTCAATCCCTCTCCGGCAGCCACTTGCAGGAGATGCTCCACCTGGATGGCGCTTGTGAACAGCACCACCTGCGACCGCCCCCCGATTAGCGCTGCAATGGCTTCGCGCAGGGGTTGCAGATCGAGGGGGAGCGTCCACTGATAAACCGGGACGCGCATTACGTTGACGCCACGGTCTTCTAGCGCCGCAAGAAAATCTTCATTGGGGACGCCGTATTCCTGCACCGCCACGCGACTGCCCGCCAAGGTCAATCCGGCCGAATTATTGTCCAGCTTATGCAGGATTTCGCGCCAGGTGTTCGGTTCCGGCACGGTGATGGTGATGGGCACCTGATACTCGCGCAGGACTTTGGCGGGTTTGGGCCCCCGCACCACCACGCTAATTCCCGCCAGAGCTTTCACAATCTTTTCGCGAGTTTTTTGCGTCTCCAGCACCTCGAACAACCGGCTTGCCCCCACTCCCGTCATGAAGATGACCGCATCGAGCCGCCCAGCGAATAGCGCTTCGCCAAATCCCAAAGCAGCGGCGTTTTCCTCCAGCGGAACCTCGCGCAGGGCAGGAGCCACGCGCGGCACTCCACCAAAGCGCGTAATCAGAGAGGCCATTTCCGCAGCGCGGCGACTTTCAAATGTCAACACCTCCAAACCTTCAAAATTCGCCTTCGAGATTGCGGTCTCAGTCATTCAATCGCTCTTTTATGGGGAAGATCAGATTCGATTCATTGGGTCATATGCGCCGGATCTGGTCAGCCTAGCCGGAGCCCGGAACCTTCCCAGCCTTTGCCATATGCCTCTCAAAATATGCCCTATGGGTTGCCGGGCGTCAACGCGCATCTTCCAAGTCATCCTTCATCTGAAATTGGCATTTGCATTAACTACCTTAGTTTTCATCAACATCTTGGCAAGCAACGTGTAAGTATCTTTGTTTTCATATACATCTTGGCAAGGCAATTTTCGGACATTTTTTCTATATGTGTTTTCAATAACATAGTGGCTTCACCCCTCATTTTTTCACCCTTTTTTTCTAGCCTCGATCACCGGCGAATCAGCTAACTATATTAATTTCAATAACATAGAACTTTTCAAGATTTCGATTGTTCACCCCTAACTCCTTTGGTTTCTAGTACATCTTGGCAAGGCACCGCTTCATCAAACACCTCCCTCTGGCGCTCATAGCATTAAATCTTCGGCCGCAGGGCGGAGAGGCGCTGAACTTCCTTCGATTCGCCGCCAGTTTATTCTCCGTTTCTGCGTGTTTCTTAACGAGCGACATGGAAGACCTCGGAAGGACAGTGGGATGTGGTTCGCGGATAGTGGCCAGCTCGCAACCTGGAGTCTTCGGAACATGGGCGAAATTCGATGGCTTTTGCCAGCCACTAGCCACTGGCCACTAACCACTGCCGTTAGCATGTTTCCGCCGGCCCGGAGACCGGACCTGCGGTGCTTGGCCAGCCAGCGGGGCTCGACCTCACCGTATAACATATATGTGGTTATTACCCTTGCCAAGAATAAAACGAGGCTACCGCAAAGAACCCACAAATTGGGACAATTCGTCATGCGGGGAGCCTGGACCTTCAATCAAGAGAGCTCCTCCGGACCTGGCTCTTGCGAGCGGTTAGTCGGGAGGTAACCGTGACGTGCAGGTACGCCACGCTGCTCTGCACCCGCAGATCCCCAGTACCAGGCTCCCGGCCTCCGGTCAGAGGCCGAGACGCCGGATTAGATCCTGAAAGCGCGGGTCGGAGCGGAGGGGGTCCGACATTGGGTTAACCCTAATCATGGGGAACCAGGCGGTGTCGCGCTCCTCGTAAGCTTTGTCCAGCCACTCAAAGGCCTGGTCTTTGTCGCCCAAGCCCGTATAGATAAAGGCAAATGCACCCGGCGCCACATGTTCGCGCTGGGAAAGTTGTTTCAGTTCCTCCAGAGCCTTGAGGGCTTTATCGCGCTCCCCGGCTCTTCCGTAAGCGTGCCCGAGGTCAGCCACTTCGGTGTAATTCTTGAGTGCTGCAGATCTCCCATAGGCATTAACAGCTTCCGGATACATTTTCTTCTCCACGTAGGTGTGCCCCAAACCCACCCACGCACGTGAGTCCATGGGATCGAGCGCCAGTGCTTGCCGGAAGGCGGCGATGGCATCATCGTATCGGCGTGACTCGAAGCAGCCCCATCCCAGGCTGACGTGGGAACCGGCAGCAAGCGGGTCGCGTTCAACGGATTGCCGCAGGAGAACCAGAGCCTCATCCGTTCGGCCCATCAAAATGTCGTAATCCGAAGCCGTGAAGGCGGCGTCCGGCGAATTCGGGTCCAGTTCCAGCGCTCGCGTGCAATCTCTCCCGGCAGCCTGCCAGTCCCAATCAAAGTGGACATCGGTCCAGCACAGCGAGGAATACGCGTCGGCTGAGTTTTCATCGAGCGACAGCGCCTTTGCCGCCGCCGCTTTTGCACGGGGATAGGCCTCCCTGGGTGGGACAAAATAGTTGAAGCCCTGTGCGCTGTAGGCAGCGGCCAGCCCCGCGAAAGGCGCCGCATAAGCCGGATCCAGCTCGATGGCCCGTTCAAAGTACTTGATGGCAGTGCTTACGCCGACGTCATTAAATACCTGCATGCTACTGCGACCCTTCATGTAGGCGTCGTAGGCATCGGGATTGACGGGGCGGGGAGTGGCAAGCCGCGCCTGCTCCTGGGGCGTCAACTGGACGCTGATTTCATTGGCAATGTCGCGTGCGACTTCATCCTGTAGACCCATCACATCCCGCAGGTCGCGCTCGTACGTGTGGGCCCAGAC
This sequence comes from Acidobacteriota bacterium, assembly GCA_003165315.1. Lineage (GTDB taxonomy): Bacteria > Acidobacteriota > Terriglobia > UBA7540 > UBA7540 > Bog-366. The sequence continues at coordinate 14,750 of PLSX01000216.1, read as the reverse complement.
GTGGTGGTCGGTTCGGGCATCAATCAGTTGGGCGGTAATCCGCACCCGGTTGCCCGAGCGGAATACGGCGCCCTCCACAATGGCGTCAGCGCCCAGTTCCCGCCCGATTTGCGGCAGTGGCTTGGCGGTTCCTTTGTACAGCACGGTGGAGGTGCGGGAAATCACCCGCAAGGCGCTCATCTGCCCGAGGTCGGTGATCAATTCATCGGTCATCCCGTCAGCGAAATACTCCTGGTCATGACCGCCGGAAAGATTCTGGAGGGGAAGGACGGCCAGCGAGCGGATGGGCGCCGCGGTGGTAACAGACGCCGGCGGGGAAGCTTGCTGACGAGCCCACCTGGACCAAACCGCCGAAGCCAGCAGGACCATCACTCCCAGCAAAAGAAATAGGGCGGGCGTTCTCCAGCGGGTTCTCTGCGGGGAAGCGGTTACGCCGGAGTCAGGCTGAGCCGCAAACATTGCCGGAGCCCCACTGCGCTCCGATGGCGGTTGGGCGTTCATAACCTGGGCGATGAACCGGTAGCCACGCCGGGGTAGGGTTTCGATATAGCGCGGCGTCTCACGGTCGTCACTGAGAGCCTCGCGGAGTTTATTGATAGCTTTGTTCAGCCCCTGCTCGAAGTCCACAAAAGTGTCTCCGGGCCATAGCTTGAGATGCAGTTCCTCGCGCGTAACCAACTCGCCTGGCCGCGCCAGCAACAAGGACAAAACCTGGAACGGCTGTGCCTGAAGCTTGATTCGCAGGCCGTGCTTGCGCAACTCACCTGTGACAGTATTCAACTCAAAGACACCGAAGCGGATTGCCTCTGCCAACCTGCTGACTTGTTTTGCGGAAGGGTGGCTCCCCATTCAATCGAACTCTAGCACCCCTCAAACTCAGAATCAACACCTGATCCAGTGGGGGATATCTGGAGATAACTCACCTGTTTAGATGCAATTGTACGGGAATATTCAATTCCGCCATAGAGGACTTGCTGTCCATTGAAACGCTCTCTTAGGCTGCCCATAGTCCTCCCCCATGCGAGCGAACAAGGCGAAGGCAGAAGGACATGCCGGACAGCATGATCGCCGCGAATTCGATTAGTGGCCATGGGAGAAAACCAACAGGCCAGCCCGAGAGGAGTAGGGAAGTCTGGCAGGTGAAATCTCATGCCAACCAAAAAGGAGAATCTCATGAAAACAATGTTCAGAGCGTTGAAGGTGGCCCTCGGAGTGGCGCTATTGGTGACAGTTTTTGCCGCGTTGGCGAATGCCCAATGCGTGGATCTGGGCGTGTCCAAAAAGGGCGCGCTCAGGCTACAACGCCAATCCTGGACCGGTAAGTCTGGTTCAGCACTCTTCAAATTAGTCGCCGACGGCGATGCGGAAGCATCACCCGCCGCCGACCGGGATCCAATCGTGGGTTTCTGGAGGGTGGATCTCATTTCCGAGGGTAATACCGGCATCCCTGACGGTACGGTGCTAGATGCTGGATTCACCCAATGGCACAGCGATGGAACAGAAATCCTCAATTCGTCCCGGGCGCCTGATACCCAAAGTTTCTGCCTGGGCGTGTGGGAGAAGACCGGACACAGCACATACAAGCTCAATCACTTTCCATTAAGTTGGAACGAGGACGAGACTTTGCTGGGGCCTGCCAACATCCGCGAAGAGATCACCATAAGCCCTGACCACAACAGCTATATGGGAACATTTACGCTTGACCAGTACAACACCGGGGGCAACAAGCTCGCACATGTCGCCGGCCGTGTCCAAGCAAAGCGCATTACCGTGAAAACGACAATCACTGACGTGCTTTGAACCTGAACCCAAATAGGGGATTATCTCGCGGGAAATGAAGTCCTAATAGCGCCGGTGGTGGCGATTCATAAGCCACCTCCGGCGTGCCGCATGCATCACCGTATTTGTACGAACCCGAAGACTCCTCCAGCATTATCCGGCGCCAAGTGTTTAATGCACGATCCGCTACGGCGCACGACACGGGAAACTGGGTGGAGCTTGACGGATCCAGCCCTTCCCGTGCTTTTTTCCCTTGACTGGACAAAATGCGTGCTAGAATCCCCCTCGCAGTTTGGGAATACCGCCGTGTCTCACAGCAGCCATCCGGTTCAACAGGATCAGCTCATGCGACCCGCGGCAGTAAGCGGGTTGGGGCTTCTTGCGTTTCCGCTGCTTCACAAATTGCTATTCCCGGAACGGGTAATAGCAGGGAGTAAGGAGCATTTGGTTCGGAGCCTGCGGGTGGGATGAAATTATTTTCCGCCGTATCGAAGGGCAATGATTTCATTCACGCGCCGGCCGGTCGAGTGCCGGGTCTCGCTCTTTTCCGGAAATTGAGCGCCGAAGGTTCGGGGTCCGCCGGGTTCCACGGTCCAGCGTAAAGCTAGTGTCTGGTAAATTCAAAAGGCGAAGGCGGCGGATGGAGGCTGCCTCGCCATTGGGAGCATCTTATGCCGCAGAAGTTATTCGTAGGGAACCTACCCCACGAAGTGACAGACAGTGAACTGGGTGAGTTCGTAAGTGGTGCGGGCTTTCAGGCGGCTTCAGCCGTTGTCATTCGCGATAAAGTGACGGGACAATCGCGGGGCTTCGGGTTCATCGAACTGGCTGAAGGCGAGGACATGGAGCGGGCAATCGCCGGCTTGAATGGGCAATCTCTGCAAGGCCGTCGGTTGACGGTGAACGAAGCGCGTCCGCCGCGCAATGACTTCGGAGGTGGCGGTGGCAATCGCCGTCCTGGAGGCGGTGGCGGCGGCCGGGGGCCCAGCCGCGGCAATTCCGGCGGTGGCGGTCGGGGCGGGAATCGCCGCGACTGGTAAGTTGACGATTGTCGATTGACGGTTTCGTTCCATCGTCAATCGGCAGTCAGCCATCCTCAATCGGCCTTCAACAACTATTCTGATCCCACCAAGCGCCGGTAGACATACCGGATACGTTGTTGTGTGTCGTGCAAGTTTCCGGCAAGCGTCTGGCCTTCAGCAATCAGGTTCCAACGCAGCGCGATGCTTTCAGCCGTTTCCGCATGGGCGGTGTTTTCCGGCAAGCCATTCGGAGCCTTGCCCGTCACCAGACGGATAATGTGATCGGTGGAGCGGAGGAAACCCGCGCCCCCGGTCAAGATGGCAGCATCCTCAGCGGAAATGGCTTCCGCCGCTCGCAAGGCTGCAATCTGCTCCGCCATATTCGCTCCAGGCAGGGCAGGAACGCGACGCCGCAGCCGCGTATAGGAAACGGCAAAATCGATGTCGTAATAGCCCCCGGGGGCGGTTTTGGTATTGCTGCCGGGAACCACCACTTCCCTTTCCAATCGCCGGCGCATCTGGTGCAATTCTCTTTCAAGATCATTATAGGTTGAAAGCCGGTGGTCAATCGCCGCCTGGAGCCGATCCGCGACGGTCTGGCCGAGCTGCCGGTTTCCCGCCAGGGGATTGGCCTTCAGATAAGTGAGCAACTCCCACGCCTGTGCCTCTTCGGCCACGTAGCTGAGCAGCCCCTCCAGGGTCACCACCAGATCCCCCTCATGTCCATGGGGCCGCAACCTTGTATCCACAGGGAACACAGTGCCATCACGGGTGTAGCTGGAAAGCACTTCGATGGTCTTTTCCGCCAGGTGGGTCAAGTCTTCCAAATCTTCACGGCTCGCCTCCGACCCCGCCACAAAAACCAGGTCGGCATCGGAGGCCAAATCAAACTCGCTGAGCCCCAGGCGTCCCATGCCCAGAATGACAAATGGCACATCGCCACCACTCGCAGCAATTTTTTCCTGCTTGCAGGTGTTGAGCGCAATCATCTGGGCGCTGGAGATGCAATGCGCCGCATTGAGAGTCCAACGCTGAAGCATGGGAAAGGCGGAACCGCCATGCGCCAGGTCCACGGTGCCCAACTCCAGAAGATGGCCACGGTAGTGCCGGCGCAGGATGGCCATTTTTTCACGCAGATCGAGCCCCGGTTCCAAGGCCCAAGCAAAGGGCTGAGGGAGGGAAAAAGCGTCCAAACCAATCTCCAACTGCCCCACGGCAGCGCCATCGGACGGTGAGGGGTCAGTGAAATCGAGGACCTCGAGATCTTCGGGATGGTGAACCAGCAATTCCGTCAAATAGGCGCTGGAACCGGCAGCAGCAACGGCGTGGCGCAGGATAACGGGCTTGGCCAGTGCCGGGGAAAATCGTTCCGGTGAGCTGGCAATCGCAGTGAGTAACCGAATGGTGTTTCGGCGCGCCCGTTCCGGCAGATTCGAATCGCGCACGGCGCGGGCCACTTCCGGCGCCTGACCATCCAGAAAACTCAAGAGCGAGTCGTAAGACTGTCGCCCCGCATCGGGAAGGAAGGTGGGAGCAGGCTTCAGCTCAAAAGCAGTGCCCGGCACGGTTGCGTCACCGGGATGGATAACGCGCTGATAAATTTCATCCACCACGGCAAAGGCTTCGCGAACGCGGCGCAGGAGAACATCGCCAGGAGACTCGTCCGGCCCGGCATCCAAACCGACCCTGCGTCCCAAACGGTCAAGCGCGTCATGGTCGGCGGGAAGCCGGTGGTTTTGCTGGCCCGCTTCCATCTGAATCCGGTGCTCCACCTTGCGCAAGAATTCATAGGCCGAAGTCAGAGAGGCGTAGTCGCGGTTGGACAGCCAGCTCTTATCGTTAAGTTTACGCAGGGCAAAAAGTGTTCCTCCGGACCTCACCCAATGGTCCTGCAAACCATGGAGCCGCTGCAAACATTGCACCAGGAACTCAATGTCGCGGATACCGCCGCGGTGGCGTTTGACATCAATCGCATGCCCGCGGCTCTCCCGCAACTTCCTGGAGATTCTTTCGCGCGAAAGCAGAATGCTTTCCACCGCCACAAAATCCCCGGGAGAACGGTAAACGTACTCCTCCACGCTGCGCAGAAAGTCGCGGGTCAACCTGGGATCGCCGGCGGAATGGCGGGCCTTGATGAGCATCTGCAATTCCCAATCGCGCGCCCGGTGTTCGTAATACTCTTTGGCGGAATTCATGGAAATCGCCAGATCGCCCTGCTCGCCCTCGGGACGCAGGCGCAGGTCCACGCGAAAGACCTCGCCCTGTGTGGTCGCCTGGGTAATGGTGCGCGTGATGGCATGGGCCACGTGCACGTAATATTCCTTGTTGGTGATAATCGATTCGCGCTCACTTCCGCCCGCCGTCTCACCATCGTGGGAATAGAGGAAAAGCAGATCGATATCGGAGTTGTAGTTCAGTTCATTTCCGCCGAGTTTGCCGAGGGAAACAATGCTGAAGCCCGCGCGCACAATGCGGCTCTGTGCGTCGCGGTAAGTGGGATGTCCATAACGCTTTTCCAGTTCGCGGTCGCAAAACAGGTAGGCATCGGCAAGAATGACGTCGGCGAGGTTGGAAAGCTCCAGCGTGGTTTCTCCCAACGTGGAGAGGCGAAGCACATCCTTCAGCACAATGCGAAGATAATTGCGCCGCTTGAAGCGCGCCAGCAAAGCCGCCAGCCAGGGGTCCGGATTTGTGGTGGAAAAACGTGCGAAGTCCTGCATGAGATCTTCTTTGGATTTCAACTTGGTGAAATTCCGGTCGCGTGCGAACTGCACCACCAACTGCGGCTCGGAAAGCAACGTCTCCGCTAGGTAGCCGCTGTAACCAAAGATGGCAATGAGATAGGAAAGGGCGGCGGGGTAGCGCGCCAGCTCCGCCAAAACCTGTGCGGGCGCGCTTTGGGCGTAACGCTCCAGAAGGTTCAGCGCCCCGTCAGGATCAGGCGACGAGGAGAGCAGCGAAGCCAAAGGCGTCAGGAGCGTCGGGGACAACTGCTTCTCCAGTCGCTCCAGGTTGCCTTCGGCTTTGCCGGGTTCTTCAAATTTGAGTGCCGCAAATTCCGGTCGCATTCGGGAGATTATAACTTGTATTCGTAAAAAGGACGTTACCTGTTGTGATTTGATTGTCGTCCCTGGCCGTTTCATTAGCGGCGGTAGTTGCGTGAGTGGCTATTAAAGAGATGGCGTGCCCGAACGAGTTGGGGGCCTCAGGCATTCGGTGCGGCATGGCGTGTTATATTTGATCGATGTCTTCCGCCTCCCCGCCCAGCGCCAAGGCCCTGCTCAGCCACAAGCCTTTTCTGCTCTTCCTGGGGGCACGCGGCTTCTCCACCTTCTCTTTTCAGATCGCCACTGTGGCAGTGGGCTGGCAAATTTATGCCCTCACGAACAGCGCGTTTGCCCTTGGCACGGTGGGGTTGGTACAGTTCATCCCCTCAGCGCTTCTGGTCTTTGTAACGGGGCATGCTGCGGACCGCTTTGATCGCAAGCGGGTGGTGCGGATTTGCCAAATCGTGGAAGGGCTGGCCGCGGCCTTTCTGGCCTGGGGCAACTACGCGGGATGGTTGAAGGCGCCGGAGATCTTTGCAGCGCTGGCTTTGGTCGGTAGCGCCAAAGCATTTGAGAGCCCGGCGGCGTCAGCCCTGCTAACGGGAGTGGTTCCAGATGGGATGCTGCAAAAAGGCACGGCGATCTCCTCAGCGGCGTTTCAGATTGCGGTGATTACGGGTCCCGCCTTGGGGGGACTGGCTTACGCAGTCGCGCCCGGCGTGCCGTATTCATTAATGGCAGTGCTGTGGCTTCTGGCAGGAATGCTGAATGGGGCGATCCAATTGGACCGGCCGGTGGCCCCCAAAGAACCACCCACGCTGGATGCCGTATTCGCCGGCGTGCGATTTGTGCGCCAAAATCCGGCAATTCTGGGAACGATATCGTTGGACATGTTCGCCGTCCTGCTGGGTGGGGCGACGGCGCTGCTGCCCATCTATGCCCGCGACATCCTGCACACGGGACCGTGGGGGCTGGGTGTGCTGCGCGCCGCGCCGGCGGTGGGAGCATTGATCATGACGGTCGTATTAGCCCGCCACTCGATCAAGCGCCGCATGGGGATGCGGATGTTCCAAGCGGTGATCATTTTCGGCCTGGCGACTGTGGTTTTTGCCATCTCCCACTTGATCTGGCTTTCGCTCGTCGCCCTCGCCATCATGGGTGCGGCGGATATGGTGAGCGTGGTCATCCGCATCTCCCTGGTGCAGCTCGGCACGCCCGATGAGATGCGTGGCCGCGTGGGCGCGGTGAATTTCCTGTTCATCAACGCCTCCAATCAACTGGGCGAGTTCGAGAGCGGCATTACCGCGGCATGGTTTGGTGCCGTGCCCGCAGCCGCCCTGGGGGGCATCGGAACCATCGCCGTGGCCCTACTGTGGATGAAACTGTTTCCCGCACTACGGCACGTGGAGCGACTGGAATAAGAGATCGAAAACAGGGAACCAGTTAATCCTCATTGCGAATTGAAAGCTATTCTGGCACATTTAATTTAAGTGTTTTTGATTAGGGCACGTCGTCAAAGTAGGAATGAAGCGGTCGAACCGCGGAACTGATCTCAGGATCTCGGGCAGACCTGTTTATGATTGGAGGACAATATGGCAACAATGTTAGGCGCAGGCACTCCGGCGCCCGAATTCACCCTTCACGTCACGCCTGACCAAACCCTTTCTCTCAGTGAATTGAAAGGCAAGCCCGTCATTCTGGCCTTTTATCCAGCCGACTGGAGCCCCGTCTGCGGCGACCAGATGGCTCTATACAACGAAATCCACTCCGAGTTTCAGAAGTATGAGGCGCAGATTCTGGGCATTTCGGTTGACGGTGTATGGTGCCACGCAGCGTTCGCCAAGGATCGACATCTTCACTTTCCCCTGCTGGCGGATTTTGAACCCAAGGGTGCTGTAGCGAAGAAGTATGGAGTCTATCGCGATGCCGATGGGATTTGCGAACGGGCACTGTTCGTCATCGACAAGAACGGAATCATCACCTGGAGCTATTGTTCGCCGGTTGCGGTGAATCCCGGCGCGGATGGCATACTTGAAGCGCTCGAAAATTTGCCTAAATAGGAGCGTGTTATGAGCACACTGAAGGTTTCCGTAAGCCCGTCGGATCACGTCCAAGGAGACTCCAACGCGGAGTGCACGTTGGTGGAGTATGGGGACTATCAATGCCCCCATTGTGGCCGGGCTTACCCAATCGTCAAGCGCATCCAGAAACACTTTGGCAAACGGCTGCGCTTTGTATTCCGCAACTTTCCCTTGAATGAAGTGCATCCAGATGCCGAGTCCGCAGCAGAAGCGGCGGAGTTTGCGGCTGCCCATGGAAAATTCTGGGAAATGCACGACGGGCTCTTTGAAAACCAGGACCGTCTGGGGGGAGAACTCTACCAGGAACTCGCGCACGAGCTTGAAATTGACCCGGCCGGGCTCCGCGCAGCTCTGGAAAAAGGCAAGTTCAGGGAAAAGGTCCGCGCCGATTTTACCGGCGGAGTTCGCAGCGGTGTGAATGGGACGCCGACATTCTTCATCAATGGCCAACATCACGACGGGCCGTTTGATTTTGAAGATCTGGTGGAAAGTATCGAGGAAGGCCTCGCCCCGGCGTGAAAAACGAGTCCGCCCCATGATCTGTTCAATATTGCTCAACCCATCTATTAGTTCTTGAATTCGCCGCATTACTATTGCCTGGCATCTTCTTAGGGTGGGCATGAAGGCCGTTCCCGCCTGCTGGAAAGTTAACCCTCGAGCCTGTTACTTGCCTCTTTCTGGAGCTAACTCCAATGTCCAAGAGAATTCTCATTTGAAAAACTTGCGAAGGGGTGCAGGGCAGGTTAGAAGGATAGCGCATCAGTATGATTTATAAGCGACGGCGTAGGAATTGGTGTAACGTGCCCACCATGCAACGAGATAGTGGGGGAGCATTTTCCGGCAGGCGGAGGAAGATTCTCATGTATAAGCCATGCCAGAGCTTCTTAACCAAATTGGGAATAGCCGGCATTTTCCTTTGGGCATTAACGGCAATTTCCTGGCAGTCAGGCCAAGGCCAGAGCCCGCCGACGTCCCAGGCAAAAAACCAGACCTTTAGCGGCGGCATCTCCAATGGAATATTTGATTGGCAACACCCTGGGAAGGGTGAAGAGTACGGCTACGATGAAGTCAAATGGTGGGGAGGATTTCCCAAAGAGTTTGATGCTTCGAAGTACAAAGTCCCTGGTTGGATCATCGGCCCCTTTAATAAGTATCCAGGCAACCCTATCATGGAGCCGACCCCGGGCAGTTGGGACAGGGGGCGCTACGGTGGCGGCGTCCACAACGGCTCAGTCCTGGTGGTTAAAGGCCAGTTTTACTATATCTATCGGGGTGAGCGTGAACTGGACAGCAAGCCCGGCTATATCTGTGATATCGGGCTGGCCACCAGCCGGGATGGAATCCACTTCACCAAGGACACCGCACACAGCCCCTTCTTCGGGAAAGGTAAGGACAAAGACTTCAGCTTCGAAGATTTCTGCCTGGTTCGATACCAAGGCACTTACTACCTCTACTGCAATGTCTGGGATTGGACGCGGGCGGAGGATCCCAAAGCCAGCGGCGCGTTCCTGGCAACGTCAAAGGATATGATCAATTGGACCAAATTGGGGCTCATTTTTCCTCAAGCCACGGAAATCCACCGCAACCCAGTGGTGCTGCAAACACCTGAAAACCAAGCCGCAAAGGCAAATGGGAAGTTCGTAATGTACCTTGATTCCAACCTCCTGGCCTATTCCGACGACTTGATTCACTGGACGTCCAAAAGGATGGCAAGCCCCTGGCCGGGTGGCGAGAATTGCGTCGCCCTGGCAGACTGGAACCCGAAGTATCCCAACAACATACTTCTCTTCACTGCCGGGCCCCACTCCGGACATTTTTATGGAGTGGGAGAGGTCCTGCTTGACCGGAGTGATCCGGAGAAAGCGATTGAATGCCTGCCACGACCGATCTTCTGCGCGGAGACAAAATATCCTTATGAAGATGGCAAGTCCGCCAAGCCACCTCACCAGCCAATTTCGATGTTCCATGACACCATTTTCTTTACCGGCTTCACCCGGCACGATGGCCAATGGTGGATGTACTACGGGGGGAGCGAATATTATACCTGTCTGGCCACCGCACCGGCCGCGGCGACTAATTGACAAGGTAGGGAGTCAATCCCCGTCCTTTGTATCCAAGTTCGGGCCAGACGGAAATGTCTTAGTTGGGAAACAAATTGCAGTGCCCCGCAGACCCATCGCAGGCAATCGTGTATCGTTTAAACCCAAGGTGGAGAATATGAAGAAGAACTTTGCAATTCTAGCCATTGTATTCGTGTGTGTTGCCATGCCCTGTTGGAGCCCTCGTATGGGCCATGGCGCGCCTGTCGGGGCCAAGCCGGAATCGCCGGTCGCGCTTCCTGAGGCCACCGGCATTCCCAGTTGGGGGCTGGGGCCGTTTATTCGTGATGAAGGTGCTGGCTTCATCCAGCCCAATCCCAAAAGCGTCTTCCAATGCCCGGTAAGAAAGAGTCCTGTCCATTGGGAAGATCAGGCGGTTCTGTGTGCTGCGGCCGCGGTTAAGGACAACAAGGTCTACGTTCTCTATCGCGCTGAGGATAGTTCGCGAAGTCAGCCGGAAGCGGGAAAATACAATTGGGGCACAAGCCGCATTGGAATTGCCTCCAGCGACGATGGCCGTCACTTTCAGCGCTATCCGCAGCCGGTGCTCTATCCCGCCGAGGATGATATGAAGGCCAGTGAGTGGCCCGGTGGATGCCAGGACCCACGCATCGTCGAAACCCGCGAGGGGACTTTTGTGATGACCTACACGGCATGGGATGGAAAGTTCGCGCGCCTGGCCGTTGCCACTTCCACAGATCTGTTCCATTGGAAGAAGCGGGGCCTGGCGTTTCGCCATCAACTTGCCGGTAGATTTTCGCGGGATTTCTGGTGCAAGTCCGGCTCGATTGTATGCCAGCGTGACGGCAGCCACTTCTTCGCCCAGAAGATCAAAGGAAAGTATTGGATGTACTTCAACGACTCCGGAATCATGCTGGCAAGTTCCACCAACCTGACCGATTGGGATATTGTGCTGGATGCAAAGGGGGCCGAACCACTCATCATCGCGCCCATGAGAAAAGGCCCGCAGTGGTTCGATCAGGAGACCACGGAGAGCGGCTCACCAGCGTTTGTCACCCGGGACGGAATCTTCATGATTTACAACGGCATGGCACCGCAGCGGGCGGACCTGGCCTTGACAGGGAGAATTTGGTCAGCGGGCCAGATCTTGTTTGATTTGGAGGACCTGACGAAAGTGATTGGGCGCACTAATCACGATTTTTTCCATCCCGAAAAGGACTATGAGAAGCAGAACGTCACCAGCGGCAAGGGTGGTGCGAATAATGTGACCTTTATCTCCAACCTGGTTTATTTCGGCGGCCGATGGAGGTTCTACTACGGCTGCGCTGACTCGCGCGTGGCCTGTGCCGTCAGTGCCAGATAACCCAGCGAATTTCGCTTTCTCGCTGTCTCGCCTTGGTATAGCCCACATTCCAGAGATCATGTGAAGATGCGCCTTGTGGACCAGATATTCATCGGCAAAGTCAGGCCAGGACTTACCAGGACTCTCTTAGTGGAAAAAGAAATCGGGGCTGGAGGAAATCCAGCCCCGGTGGTGGCTGAAATGTCCTGCATACCAGCGTTCCTCCCGGAGCACGAAATAGTTGCTCAGAGCAGGAAAAATCGGCCCGCATGCCAAACGAAAATCAATTTCCAGGGTTCGCCGTCAATGCGGCAACAACAGGGAGGCGGAAACTGGAAACTGATGACTGAAACCAACGACTTCCATTCTAAATATCGTAATACAGCGCGAACTCATACGGGTGCGGGCGCGTATTGATGGCCTGGACTTCGTTCTTCATTTTGTATTCGATCCAGGTTTCAATCAGCTCCTCACTGAAGACATCTCCCTTCAGAAGGAAGTCGTGGTCCTTTTCGAGGGCGCGTAGAGACTCTTCCAGCGAGCCGGGCATGGAGGGAACCGCCTTCATTTCCTCCGGGCCAAGATCGTAGATATCCTTGTCCAGCGGCTCGCCCGGGTCGATCTTGTTTTCCACTCCATCCAATCCCGCCATCAACATCGCGGCAAAAGCCAGATAAGGATTGCAGGAAGGATCGGGGGGCCGGTATTCCACGCGCTTGGCTTTGGGACTTGCCGAGTACATGGGAATGCGGCATGCGGCGCTGCGATTGCGACGCGAGTAGGCAAGGTTAACCGGCGCTTCAAATCCGGGCACCAGGCGCTTGTAGGAATTCGTGGTGGGAGCGATCAAGGCGGCAAGCGCGGGAGAGTGCTTCAAAAGGCCGCCAATGTAGTAGAGAGCCATCTGGCTGAGGCCCGCATAACGGTCGCCCGCAAACAGCGGCTTGTCATCCTTCCAAAGGCTCTGGTGGGTGTGCATGCCGGAACCGTTGTCCTGAAAAATCGGCTTGGGCATGAAGGTTACCGTCTTGCCAAACTGATGGGCGACATTGCGAATGATGTATTTGTAAATCATCATTCCGTCAGCAGATTTCAACATTGAGTTGAAGCGCTGATCTATTTCCGCTTGCCCACCGGTGGCCACCTCATGGTGATGGCACTCAATGTCGAGTCCCGCTTTCTCCATGGTCAGGACCATCTCACTCCGCAGGTCCTGATAGTGATCGGTGGGCGGAACCGGGAAATACCCTTCTTTGTAACGCGGCCGGTAGCCAAGATTGTCGCGCTCGCGGCCGGAATTCCAACGCCCTTCTTCCGCGTCGATGAAGTAATAGCCATGCTGCTGGGCCTGGTCAAAGCGGATATTGTCAAAAATAAAGAACTCTGCCTCCGCCCCAAAAAATGCCTTGTCGGCGATGCCAGTGTAGCTTAGATAAGTCTCAGCCTTCTTGGCAATGTGGCGCGGATCGCGAATGTAATGCTGCTTGGTGACGGGATCAATGATGTCACCAATCATCACCAAGGTTGGTGTGTCGGTAAAAGGATCGAGGGTGTACCAACTCGGATCCGGCACGAGAAGCATATCGCTTTCATGGATGGCGGCCCACCCCCGGATGCTGGAACCGTCCATGCCGAACCCGTCTTCAAATGATGACTCATCCAATTCATGAATAGGATAGGAAACGTGATGCCACAGCCCAGGCAGATCTGTAAAACGAAGGTCCACCATCTTGACATTATTGGCGGCTGCGTACTCCAAAACGGCCTTAGGATTCATAGTCCCTCCATACGAAAGAGTCTTTCCTTCTTTCAGTAAAAAATGACGTATTTCAACGTAAAACGAAGCGTCAACATACCCCTCCCCCCGGCTTTAGTCAAGCCTTCACCAAAGCCGCATTTTTAGAGGGTTGGAGCGTTGTGAGAGGAAGTCCCCCCGGCGGGGAAACGGGCCAACTGCCCCGGCGGCTTGTGGACACGCCAACACCCCCCCCTCAAGGTCAGCAAATTGCCGTGCTTGAAATATGGACAGCAAGTCTGTCTGAATTCTTGACTCACTGGTATCGTGGCCTGTCCTCCCGAAAATTTGGCGCTTCGGACCTCGGCCTTCAGACAACCAACTCTCATTCCCAAAAATTCTAATTTCAGCTAACTATGTTTATTATCTTCAACATCGTGGAAAGCCGCCTGTAACTAGCTTTGTTTTCATGAACATCGTGGAAAGGCAAATTGTGGACAAAATTTCTATATGTATTTTCAATAGGTTACACGCATTTTGCCGCAAATTTCATTCCCCTTTTTTTGGGCGACGATACTAAGGATTGAATCAAGTAAATGCCTTTTTATCAATGACATAGATTTTCCTGTCCGATTGCGTCATCATCGCTAACTCTTTTGTTTTCTGAAATATCGTGGAAAGCCGAGGCATCCGCGGCCACCGCAAATCAGTTAAGCGTCTTATTTTCTATTGAATAGGCTGTGCTGACTCTTTGTCTGAAACATATAACTCCTTTGTTTTTCTATAATATCGTGGAAAACAGTAATCATTCCTTGGTGCCTATCCTTCCCATCCAGGATAACTTTATTAATTTGTGTGAGGTACGGAATTTGACAATTTGTCCCGACACGATAAGCCCGTTTGTTTTCTGTCAGATCGTGGAAAGGCTGTGCCGTTCCTTCTCCCCGTACTCTGTTGAGAACAGCTTGTTCGACGACACGGAGCGAGGCCTTGGAGTGCGTGCAACTTGCTGCCGCTTTCTATTTCTCAAGCTTGCTTGCGAAAGTCCGAATCATCGGCTCAATCTTCCTTCATGCATTGCACCTGGGGATATTCCAGCCAGCGAGAATCTCACCCCATTCGCGATCCATCGTTCCCGATCGATTTCCAGCCAGCAAACTGGCTGGGAAAAAAGCGGCAGCAAGCTGCACGCACTCCAAAGCTTCGCTTCTGATGCCAGCGATGCGAAATCTACACCAGCACTGGCTAATCGGGTTAGAAGCCCGGACTGGGAGTCGGGAGCCAGAAGTTAGAATCATGACCCGTCCAGCAACCCGCAGGCTTCGGGCGTCTGAGCCCCAGACGTCTTTCCCGGCATTGGGCGCCAGTACTTTTCTGCGCTCCTTTGTTTTCATGAATATCGCCGGATGCACCTTGATTTTTCGAACAGAAGCCAGAAGTCAGGAGCTGGAAGTTAGAATTTTGAGCCCTTCTGATCGCCGGAAATTTTGGGCCTCATCCCTCAGTCTGCTTCCTAGTGTAGTGTCCACGAAATAAATGGACACTGTTTGCGGCGTAGCGCCGGGCTTTAGCCCGGCATGTGCCGCCCTAAAGGGCGGCGCTACTTATCCCTCAGTCTGTTTCCTAGCCTTGGCGCATGGCGATTTTCCCGTTCCTTTGTTTTCATGAATATCGCCGGATGCAC
>PLSX01000029.1 GCA_003165315.1 Acidobacteriota bacterium | reverse complement strand
TTCTCCAGCAGGGTGGAAGCCCGCCAGATGAACATGCCGCCGTTCCAGAGGTAACGCTCGGAAGCAACATATTTGCGGGCAAGGGCCAGGGGCGGCTTTTCCGTGAACATCTCCACGCGGTGGATCTTCTGCCCGCCAACACTCGTTTCGCCGCTGCCGATGCGCACATATCCAAACCCGGTGTCGGGTCGCGTGGGCTTGAGCCCAATCACCACCGTGCTGTCTTCCTTATTCGCGACTTCAATGCCGGCCCGCAGCACGCGAAGAAACTCCGCCGGTTTGGCGATGATATGGTCCGCGGGTAGCACCACCATTAAGCCCTGTGGGTCCCGCCGGCAGATCTCATGCGCGGCCACGCCCAGGGTGGGAGCGGTGTTGCGTGAGGCAGGTTCCGCCACAATCTGAGCGCGCGGAATCTGCGGCAAGCGGCGCCGGACTTCGCTCAAAACGGTTTCATTGGTGTAGATGTAAATGCGCTCGGCGGGAATGAGCGGAAGAAGCCGCTCCACCGTCTGTTCCAGAAGCGTTCCGTGGCCAAAGAGCTCTAGCAACTGTTTGGGGTGCTTGCGGCGACTGAGGGGCCAGAAGCGCGTTCCGCTGCCGCCGGCCATTACAACGGCGAATGCGTGGGCGAATACTGATTTGCTTGCCATGAAGGTTTACTCAAATACAATCTGGCGGATTTTATCCGTGGGAACTCTCCGCTGCTTCAAGGGTTCGACAAAGTCTTTCTCAATGTCGGGAACATAAAACTTCAGGAACTTGGTGTCAATCGCTGGAACGATGCGGTAAAGGCCGGAAGCCGGGGGAATCAACCAGGTTTCACCGGGGTTGTAACCCAACCAGCCGGCCTCATTTTCAATGCGACCTTCACCTTCCAGAATGGAAAGGACCTGAACGCGGTCAGGCGCGCTTTGGAACGTCGCCGTTTGGCGCAGGGTTAATTCTTCCAGGGCGAAGTAGCGGCTGGCCACAACAAACCGGCGCGAGCCGTACTTCTCCTTGAATTCCAGCCGGGGCAGGTCGCGCAAGGGCGGTAATTCGGGGCGAATCACGTCAAGCCCTTTTTCCAGATGCAGCGCGCGTGGTTTGCCGTCGAGCCCTGGACGGTTGAAATCATCCAGCCGATAGGTGATATCGGAATTCTCTTCAACCTCAAAGACCACCAGCCCCGGTCCGAGGGCGTGAACGATTCCAGGCGCCAGATATGCGGCTTCCTCCGGCTCCGGTCGGAAGGTGTGGAGAATGTCTCGAGAATTTCCCCCCTTGAATGCCGGAAGGAGTTGTTCCTTGGTCACGCCAGGCTTCAGCCCGAGAAGGATGGCGGCATCGGCATCCGACTGGACGAAATACCACATTTCGCATTTGCCCAGGCTGTCATCATGGGCGGTGGCGTACGCATCATCAGGATGCACCTGCACGGAAAGCCAATCGCTGGTGAAAATATATTTGGCGAGAAGGGGAAACCGCCGGCCGGGCCACGACGTTCCGTGCAGCTCGGTTCCGTATTTTTCGGAAGCTTCGGCCAGCGTCATTCCCGCGGCCGGACCGTTGAGGAAGCGGGAAGTGTCATCCGTTACCCACACTTCGCCAATGCGCTCTTCGGCCAGCGGATCGCCGTCGGCGTTCTTGGGGCCGGGCATTTCAAAGAGCGGCTCCAAATTACGCCGCCCCCATATTTTGGGTTTATAGATGTTCGAGAGTTGAACAGGGCCGTTAAAGGTGGACATAGTTATGTTAAGCGGCAGTGATGAGTGATGAGTGACAAGTGGAAAGCAGGAACTTCAGCCACAGCGTCGAGCCTGGGCTTGTCTTACCGGTGACATCGTTGATGTTTAATTTGCTGGTCACTTGCCACTCGTCACTCGATTTTAGAATTTGGCGAAGAATGCCGTCATCCGCCTTAATCCCTCATCAATGTGTTCGAGGGAAGTTGCGTACGAAAGTCGAACGTGCTGCTGCGTGCCGAATGCCGGGCCGGGGACGACCGCCACGTGGGCTTCGTCCAGAAGTCTCTCCGCCAGCACCGTTGTGTCGGCCAGGCCGTCGCGGGTGAGATAAGCCGAGATGTTGGGATAGGCGTAGAAAGCGCCTTGCGGCATAGTGCAGGTGACGTGTGGAATGGCGCGCAGGCCTTGTACCACGCGGTCGCGGCGGCGGCGATACTCGGCCAGCATGGCGCGAACGGAATCCTGAGGGGCGCGCAGCGCTTCCACCGCTGCCTTCTGGGCGATTGATGTGGGATTGGAGGTCGAGTGGCTCTGCAGCTTCAGCATGTTGGCAAGAAGCTTGGCGTTGCCCAAGGCAAAGCCCACGCGCCATCCAGTCATGGCATAGGTCTTGGAAAGCGAACCGACGATCAGCAAGTGGTCCCGATCCTTGGTGCTGCCCAGTGAAAACGGCGGGTCATCGTATACGAAATAGGAATAACACTCGTCTGACAGCAACAACACGTTGTGCCGCGCCGCCAACGCCAGGAGCTTTTCCATCTCCTCGCATGGAAGAGCCGCCCCCGTGGGATTGTTGGGCGAATTGATGACGATCATCCGCGTTCGAGGAGTAATGAGCTTTTCCATGGCGTCAGCGCGTACGGCAAAGCCCTCAGCCTCACCGGTTTCAAGGAACACTGCCTTGCCGCCTGCATAATTGATGATGTCGAGGAAGGATACCCAGTAGGGAACGGGCAGGATCACCTCATCGCCCGGATTGATGGTGGCCATGACGGCTTCAAAAATGGCTTGCTTGCCGCCCGGCGTCACGAGGCCTTCCTCCACCGTGTAGTTGGAACCGAAATCCTTGGCGTGGCGTTCCACCAGGGCTTCACGAAGCTCCCGCGTTCCGCCCGTGGGCGTGTACTTGGTAAAGTTCTCTTCCAGGGCGCGGACGGCGGCCTGCTTAATGTGGTCGGGTGTGGGGAAATCGGGCTCGCCCGCGCCGAAGTCAACAAGCTTCACGCCGGAGGCACGCAGCTTGTCCGCCTTCTGTACCACTGCGGCGGTGGATGAGACCGAAATCCTCGAAATCCGTTCAGAAAATTCCATTATTCACTCTTTAGAAAATAGATGTTACAAGCTGGAAGTCAGAAGTGAGGAAGTTCGTTCTTCCCTCCAGGCCTTCTCAACTTCTCGCGTTTAGCTTCTCATTTCGGTTGTTCGCCCTGAAAGACCTTACGGTGCAACCGTTCTTCCACCCAATCCGGCACCAATCCGCTGACGGAACCACCCAACTGGAAGACCTCACGCACCAGTCGCGAGCTGACATACGTGTAGGAGAGGGCCGGCATCAGAAAAACCGTTTCCAAATCGGGCGCCAGCTTGCGATTCATGAGCGCCATCTGCAGTTCATACTCGTAATCAGTAAAAGCCCGAATGCCGCGCAAAAGCGCTTTTGCCTGTTTTTGCCGAGCGTAATCCACCAGTAATCCGCTGAAGGTATCCACCGAAACATTGGAGATTCCGCGGGTGGCTTCCTGCAGCATTTCCACCCGCTCGGGAACGGTAAACAGCGGGTTCTTTTCCAGGTTCGTCAGCACTGCAACAATGAGCCGGTTGAAAATCTGGCTCCCCCGCTCGATCAAATCGAGGTGCCCGTTCGTGATCGGATCGAAAGATCCGGGATAAATTGCCAGAATCTCGCTCATAAATTGTGCGAAAGAGCGTGCCCGACGCGTGCATCAGCTTCCAATTCATTCTAGCGTTCGAGCTGGAAAGTTGTAAACGGGATTCTGGGATGAGGTTAGAACCCAATGCGAAGTGCAATGGCAAGCGCCATCATTCCGGCAAAGCTGGTGCCGGCGAAGTTGACGATGCCATTCGTCACGAGGCCGCACCGCTCGATGGTGGCGCCCAATGTACTGTCCAATATGTTCCCGGCCACTGCGGCGGACAGGGCGATCCCGGCGGTGCCCTTGCCGCATAACCCAAGAGCAAAGGCAAGTGAAACGACCAGCGACGAAGAGAGAATCCCCGCGATGCTGCCTCCCAGTGAGACGCCGCCGTTTTCGCCTGCGGGTACGGGTTGAAGCGTTGTAATCAGATAGGCGCGCCCGGAGAGCCACTGGCCAATCTCGCTTGACGCCGTGTCCCCGGCGGCTTCTGCAAAGGCTGCGATCAAGGCAATCAGGAACGCGCCTTCGTGATGGGTGGTGATGACTAAAAGAGAAAAGAACGCCCCGGCGAGCGAGTTTGCCAGGGCTTCCCGCCAGCTCCGGGCGCCACCCCTTCTTTCCGCCAAACCACGTGCCGCTTTTCGGGCGTAACCAACCCGGGTAGCGACGGATCCGATGACGAAGAAGGCAAACATCATCAGGAAGCTTTTGTAACCCCAGCCCAGATAGATTGCCACTCCCAAAAGGAATCCGCATACCGCGCCCGAGCGATTGACCATCTTCAGGCTGAGGGCTAACACCGCCAACGCCAGATTGACGGCTGCGGCCAGGACGATTCGACGGCCGAGATAAGGCATGTTGCTGTCGAGCGCGCTGCGTTCCACGAAGTAGAGGCAATACATAAAGGCGCCTGACACCAGTGGAACCGTGGCGTTGTCGTCCAGCCGAATTGGGAGAGACTCAACAATAGCCCCCACCAGCGCTGTGGCCGCACAGATTCTCAAGGCGACGTCGGCATCTATTTCGGGGCCAACCCACCGTGTCAAAGCATATGCGCCCGCCGTTGCCGCCACCACGAACCCCAGAAATCCGGACCAGGTTTTTTCCCGATTCCAGGGCAGCGATGGCCCTCGGATGGAACTTCCGGCGACACCAGCCGTGCCATCGCCCAATGCTAGGATGGCCCAGACGGCGCCCACGATATAGAGGTCGTGGCGGTAGAGAAGAATCAGTGCCAAGACGGAAATGGGATAAATGACAATGCCGGTCCATACGCCCGAACTGGGCGCGCTGGCTGGACTCTTGCGCAGGTCGGCCCCGATGCGGGGCAAAATCACTACGTTGAAAAGCAGCGCCAGCAGAGCGCAGCCTGCCGCCTGCCTCCATGTGAGGTACGGCAGCAGAAACGCGAAGATCAGCATGGACATGTGCACGATCTTGCGTGTGGAGAATAACGTCGGGCTTGGCGCCGCAGCAGATGTGGAGATTTCCGGCATGGTCATTTGATCGGGTAACCGGGCGGACAGATTGGGCGACCCACTGATCGGGTAGTCGAAAGCTCCAGCAGGCTTGCGTTGTGTGAAAGGAGAACCACCGGATATTTTTTGTTCATCTGATCTCCCGATCCCCCAATCACACGATTTTGCCAGCCCCTAGCCCGCGTGATGAATTAAGTATGCCCCAGCCAGGCCAAGATGGCCAACCATCATCATCAGATACATATGGCGCCAGGACGGATGATTTTCACCTTCGGTGACGAGGCTGTACGGGTTTTCGTTGATCAAATAGGCGACGTAGATTCCCCATGCCAGCATGATGACGCTCAAGGCAAGGATGGCCGTGCGGTCGCCGCTGAGGATATGCAGCGCAAGGCCAAGCGGCAGCATCAGCCACGGCAGTATGAACGATGGAGTGATAATGCGCGCGCTCAAGATGGCTCCATATTTAACCGGCAATGTGATGCACCCCGCCGCGCGGTCGCCTTCAATATCGGCGAAGTCCTTGGTGGTGGCTGCTCCCAGAAGAAAAACGAAGTAGATGGAGCCGATGTACCAGGGCTCGATGGATGTAAGCACCGTTGCCACGGCCGCCCATCCCGCCACTTTCAGCAGCCATCCGCGAATGAGCGCAATGATCAGGTTTGACCCCACGGGGTGACTCTTCAGTCGAATCGGAGGAGCGGAATAGGCAATCGTTGCTATTGCGGCGATCACATAGATGGCGAATGTCTGGAAATTCACCACCGCCACCATCCCCAGCGCCAAGGCATAGGTGGCCACGGTGAAAATCCACGCTTGCCCCATCGTAATCCCACCCGAGGGAAGAGGCCGGTGCGGCTTGTTGATTCGATCATTGGTAATGTCGCAGATCTGGTTGAGCGCGTTGGAGGCGGCGTTCAGCACTCCCGCGGCGAGTACGGCGAGGATTACATGAACTGGATTAAATGCGGCATGTGTGGCCCCATAACCCAAAAGGGTTCCTGAGAATATCCCCGTCATGGGCGGAACCAGTGTGAAGGGCCGGGCAAATACCCAGTAAGTGCGCAAGGAGCTCATCCACGCGCTATTCTCAAGCTTCCGGCCGATGCTGACAAGGAAAAAAGAGGGAATTAGGTTACGGGGCACAGGTGACAGGTTACAGACAATAGGTTATAGCTTAGAGGTGACATGGAAGCAGAGGGCGGGGAATTGGGCTGTCACCTGTAACCTGGGATTGGAGGTTCAATGACGCTTTTTCCCATCTCGGTGGTCTGCCCGCACTGCGGTTCCGGCGATGTGTTCTATTCCTGCAAGCCGGAGTGCTGTTACAACCACGTTTGCAACACCTGCTACACCACCTTTGAGCTTGATACGACGCGGGTGGGTGAAGTCACGGAAATATTTGAAGTACCTCCCGAACCTGATGCTGACTCGCCCACGGCTCCGTGCGCGCGGTGCCATGAGCCTAAAGTTTTCGCCATCGTCAACTCGGGGGCGCCGCCTCGATATGTATGCGTGGCGTGCAAGGCCTTGCTGACACTCGAATACACGGAAATTGCCCCGGCGCAAACGTCCCCGTCCTCATAATGTCAAAATAGCCGGAAGTTGACTTCCACCTGCACACGCACCGGCACGGCCGCCCCCCGGCGCATCGCAGGTTTGAATCTCCATGTGGTCACGGTCTTCATAGCTTCCTCATCCAGTCCCATGCCTAAACTCTTGGCGACCTTAATGTCCTGAACGATGCCTTGAGCATTGACGACGATCCACAACGTTACAATCCCTCCGAACTTGGCCTTGCGCGCTTGCTCCGAGTAGGCCGGTTCCGGGGAGAAGATGGGAATGGGGGCGCTGACGCCGTTCATGCCAACCGTGAAAGCGCCATCGCAGCACCCGCCACCTGAGCCCGGACCGTAACCACCACCATCGCCCGGCCCCACCCCCGTTCCATTGCCGGACCCAATTCCACCGCCTGAACCTGGGCCCTGTGATGGCGGACCTGCCTGGGCGAGAGGATCGCCAAAAGGCATGTCCAGTTTCATGGCCGGGAGTTTCAATTCCGGCGGGCCTAGCAGCGTTGCCGGCATCGGTAATAACGGCGCAACTTTGGGAATCGTGACCTTGGGCGGAGTGAATTGCATTCGGGCGAAGGTGGGAAGCGCGCCACGCGAAGCGGGCAGAGGAGACCGATTACCGCCGCCCCCTCCCCCGTGGGTTTCATCAGCGTTGCCATGGAGCTGCGGAAGCGTAAGCACCAGCGGCGTGAGGTCGAAGAGCTTCCTGGGAATGGGGGCGGGATTGTTAAGCTGCCGAATCGCAAACGGAAGCAGCATCGCCGTGAGTACAAAGAGATGAATAAGCAACGAGTTCGCCCACGAATAGGGGCTCTGCTTGAAATCCTGCCACAAGTCACGTTCGCGGCCGAGGTGCAAGTCGAAGCTCACTGGAGCCGTCTTTGGCATTGCCAGGAAGGCCTGGACTTGCGACGGGAATTCTCGAAACCACGGCCGTTGGTCCGGAAGCGGCAGCCACGATTCCGGGTGCTGGCCGCGGCGAGGTTCCTCCCGCCTGTCCCGCAGCAGGTTCCGGGTTTGCCGAATCAATGAGACCGGCAAGGTCGGCAGATCAAGCAAGGTCAGTGCAAAAGATTGGGGAACGCGAGGCTCTCCACGGGGGATCATGTGCGACTCCGAAGACACCTCCGGTTTGGATTGTGACACAACAACCCCTTCTTGCGGGCCCTCTATTTATGCGGCCCGCGCTGGATTTTCGCTCGCGTTCACCGCGTTGGATGTACGGGCAACGCCCCAGGTTGTACACCTCCAGACCTGGCTGCGACTTGTCCAAATGAAGATTCGGACTGTTTGCCGAAAGCCCGTCAGCGGACAGGCGGCTACGGTCATGGTACCGTGGCAGAAGCTTCATTCGAGGCTGAGCTTTGAGTAGCACCCGTCGATATTACGGATGTGACCCGATAGTAGTACTCAACGCCTGCCGTTAAATTTGCGTCGGTATAGGTGGTCCCACTGGTCGGTGCGGAGTTCAGTGCCGTGGAGCTCTCACCACCTGAGGTCGTCCCGCGATAGACGTTGTACCCGGTGACGCCAGAAGTCGTGCTGGCAGTCCACGAAAGAATCACGTCGTGGCTTCCCGTTCCTGACAGGCTGACGGACTGAGGGCTGCCGGTGGCATTGTCGGAAATGCTGAGAGCCGCTGTCTCCGCCCCCGCGATGGAAGGGGTAAAGAGCACGACAATGGCGCAGGTGGCGGCTGCGGCGACCAAAGTGCCGCAAGTGTTGTTCTGAACAAAGTCACTGGAATTAGTCCCGGTAACAGCGAAGCTGGAGATGCTCAAGGTGTTGGTACCGCCGTTGGTGAGGGTAACGGTCTGGGCCGAGCTGGCGATGTCAATGGGCTGGCTGGAGAAGGCCAGACTGGTGGGTGAGAGGGTGGCGCTACCTGACGCGCTAGTGCCGGCGCCGGAAAGAGCCAAGGTTTGAGGGCTGCCCGCGGCGCTGTGGGAAATGGTGAGCGAAGCCGCCCAGCTGCCGCTGGCGGCGGGAGTGAAGGTGACATTGATTGCGCAGTTGTTACCTGCCGCAACAGAACTTCCGCAATTATTGGTTTGGGCAAAGTCACCGGCGTTGGCACCGGAGAGCGCGATGCTGGTAATGCCTAAAGCTGCGTTACCGGTGTCGTTCAGCGTAATGATTTGTGCCGGGCTAGCGGTGCCGACGGTTTGGCTGGCGAAGAGGAGGGAAGAGGATGAAAGGCTCAACACCGCTGCAATTGAGGACGTTGGTAGAATGCTGAGTGTCAGGTTGGCGTCCCCGGTTCCGCTTCTGTTCGCGGCCTTTAGGGTCACGGCGGATGTTCCCGCCACTGTCGGAGTCCCGGAGATCAACCCCGTTCCGGTGTTTATGGCTAATCCCGGCGGCAATCCCGTCGCACCGTAACTTCTCGGCCGATTTGTGGCTGTAATCTGAAATGAGAAGGAGCTCCCCACCTTTCCGCTTGCGACCGCTATGCTCGTGATCACTGGCGCCATTGCGGCAACCGCGTCTGCCGCGACACAGACCATCAATATGCAGGAAAATACAAACAGAGAGAATTTGGTGTGATGCACTGCCCCCCGGCACTCTCGAGGATATTTAGTTTGAATTTGGTTAGGCACACGTCTCCTGATTCCGGCTCAGCCACGTTTTCCAGCTCCAAAAGGTCCACTTTCCAGCCTTCGGCGCGATCGCCGAGGTCGCTGGCACATTTGCTGTGGACGGGAAAACGCTTCAAGCCCGGCTTCTGTTGCCGACGGGACTATTGGTAAACTCGGGAAGCTCGTGAGAGGGAAGGGTCAAACGTTGAACAGACGATCCCTCTCTATTTGTTTCGTACACTATGGCCGTCACCTAATGCATAGGCTCGGGCTTCCCATGGGACTTATTTCCAGGAGCAAATCCTGAAATCAGAACGCAATTCCGGGTGCTTCCGCGAGCCGTGAACTGTACCCAGGCATTGATGGACACAACTCCGTCCTGAGGTACGACTTCTGGTGTCGTCCTGGGATAGCAAAATGTGAGCCTAATGGCGCGCCAGACTGCACGGCGCAAAGGGCTTCACGATCGAGCCGCATGTTAAGGGGGGGCCCGACTCATAGCAGAGGCGGGGTTGTGACTCACGGCATGAAGGTCACGCCGGATCACTTGTTGTGCGAGCGGCTCGGCCTTATAGATTTTTGGATATTGGCTGACAACCTGCGCTAGTCAGCGATGTCAGTGCCAAGCGATAGCTCATTGCACACAGAATGCCAAACGATAATTCAATCGTTAAAGACCAGAATCATAGAGGGTTGGGCAGCCCCTTCGTTTTCTTAGGGTGAATTAAGTTAGTGTAACCCTTACAGGAGGCCATGGAGAATTTACGGGTAAGCGCAAATCGAAATCAAGTTGACCTGATGATGGGCACGATCGGGTCTATAAGGCCTGTAATGGAATTTTGGACAAGTGTATTTTGAAGGCGTGCCAGGCTTCCACCGTTTTGATATCACTCAAGATGGGCCGCCAAGGATTTACCCATACACTTATCAAATGCGTGGCACAGGTGTGCGGCGCCTATTTCTTCGGACAGCACTCGCCGCGGGGAATGGGCGAGCCGTGGGGGCACGTTTGCGGATGATGAAGGAAGGTGCAAATCTTTTCCGTCACCTGCGGGCTAAGTGAATGTTCGATTTTGGCGGCGTGTTCATCCACCACATCCTTATCTATTCCGAAAGTCTCGCACAACAGGCGCTCGGAAAGGCGGTGACGACGCAGAACGTGGCGGGCGCGAGCTTCACCGCGAGGTGCGAAGGTGATAGCTCCGGTATCAAGTTGAACCAACCCTTCCTGCGCCATCAGCAAAAACGTGGCGCGGTTGGGCGCGAACTCCGGCACGGCATCGGGTTCCATGACGCTGCGGCCCGTGTCCTCCTGCGCGTGCCAGACGGCCTTCAGCAGATCGTCGATCAACTCTTCTTCGTGGGCGGGGGCAGCGGAAACTTCCGTCAGGCGGCCGTGATGCAATTCGATGCGCCGCTCCGCCAAGCGGCCTATTTCCGGGTCATGCGTTACGACCACAACGGTGTGCCCTTCGCGATGCAATTCGGTCAAGAGGCCCATTACCAGAGCTTCGTTCACCTCATCCAGATTGCCGGTGGGCTCATCGGCAAGGATCACGTTGGGCTGATTGATGAGCGCCCGCGCCACACACACGCGCTGCTGTTCGCCTCCCGAGAGTTGTGAGGGCAGATGCCGCAACCGGTCGCCCAGCCCCACGCGGGCCAGCGCTTCCGCGGCTTCGCGCTCATCCGAGAGGCTGTGAAAATACTGCGCCAGCATCACGTTCTCAATTGCTGTCAAATAGGGCACCAGATGGAATTGCTGAAAGACAAAGCCAATCTTTTCTGCCCGAAATCGCGCCAGATCGTTACCGGAAAGCCGTGAGATATCCAGCCCATCCAGGATGACGCGCCCGGAGGTGGGCGTATCGAGGCCACCGAGGATGTTCATCAGCGTGCTCTTGCCGGAGCCGGACGGCCCCATCACGGCGATCCACTCGCCTTTCTCCACCGTGAAGGATACGTGGTGGAGCGCGTTGAGTGATGCGCTGTAGGTCTTGGTTAATCCCTCAACTTCAATGAATGACAAGTCTTTTCTCGATTCTTCGGGTTGATATTTGACGTCAGCCTTAACCGTTGACGTCTATTCGCCCTTGAGTACTACCGTAGGTTGGATCGACCGAACGATGCGTACCGGGACCTGCGCCGCAATTACGGCCAGCGCGACGGTCAAGGCGCAAACCACAGGCAGCGTCCACATACTCAAGCTCAGCGTCACGCCGAAGAGGCGCAGCGCCAAATTGCGAGCCAGCAACGCGCCCACGGTGTACCCCAGGATGCCGCCCACCAGCCCCAGGCCCGCGCCTTCCGTCATGAAGAGCCGCATCAGCAGTGCATCGGCTGCGCCCAAGGCCTTCATCACGCCAATGTCCTTGCGGCGCTCCAGCACGATGGCCGTCATCGTCGCCATGACGCAAACGGCTATGATAACCAGAATCAGCCCCGTAAGAGATAGCAACAGCCATCGAATGGTACCCAGGACTCTCCCTTCGGAATAAACAATCTGCCGAATGGGGCGGACCTCCACTCCGGGCAGAAGGACCGTGAGGCGATGGAAAGCGCTTTCCACCTCGCGTGTATCGCCGGGAATGCTGAGTTCCACCAAAGTGACTTTTCCGCTTAGACCAAGAAATTCTTGCAGGGAATTAAGTGGAAGAAAGACCTGGTCATCTTCCGAAGCACCGGTGGTAAGAATCGTGGCGATTCGATAGCTTGTAAAACGTGAGAGGTTCGCCGCCTCTGCTTCAGCGACGCGATGCAATTGAAGTAAAGCACCCGGCCGAAGATGCAGTCGCGCCGCCAAAGATGAGCCTACGGCGCACTCGGCCGGCGGCAAGTCGGCGGAAATTGCTTCGCCCTCTTGATGCCAACCAGGATTCAAACGTTGCAATGCGCCGAAATCCGCCCCCGCCGCCACGACGTTGGTGAACTCTGGCAAACGAGGGTCGGCGGGATCGGGCGAAACTCGAATCAGTCCATAGAGGACGGGTGTGAAGGATGTTCCCGGCGTCTCTCGCACAAATTTTGCAAGCGGTTGGAGGGCTGACTCTTGCATCATCTGGTTGTCATCTGGCCCGCCGCTTTCTGCCGCGGAAGCAGGCGCGATCACAACGTTGGCGCCGTATGACCGAAAGTCTTCCGTCATCTTCCGGCTCACACCACCATACAGGCTTAAGAGCATCGAAGTGATGGCCGCACCCACCATCAGCGAGCCCAATGCCAGCGCGGCCTGCGAGCGTTTCACTGAGAGGGCTCGCCACCATAGGCGCCAGAACATGGAAGATCGGGTGATCGGGCGATTCAATGATCTTGTCATCGGCTTATCGAAAATCAATTTTGAAATTCATGTTGCTTTAATCTCGCAGCGCCAGCGACGGTGAAATCTTCAACGCCTGTCCTAACGGAAAGGCGCTTCCTGCCAGTGCCACCACGAGCGCCGCAGCGAGGCAGATGGGCAGGATGATCCAGTGGACGCCTATTGTCGAACCAAAAACCGCAAGTGCCAAACGCCACGCAAGCAGGCTGCCCAAAAGGTATCCTGCCATGCCTCCCAGCACGCCGATGGCGGAAGCTTCCAGCAAAAGCACCGCGGCCACGCGAGCGTCCGTTGCCCCGAGCGCTTTAAACAGGCCAATCTCCGCGCGCCGCTCCAGCACTGTGGCCAGCATCATGGAAGCGACCGCCAATCCTGCCGCCACCAGCGCTGCCGCCACCAGCAATGCCATCAGCACGCCAACGCGGTTCACGATGCGGCCTTCGGTTTCCGCCACGTGATACACCGGCCTGGCCTGAGCTTCGGGAATCGCTTGTTGAATCTGATAAGCAATCGCGCTGACATAGGGTGTGCAATACCATCGGTCGAATTCCGCCCCTGTAAGGCGCGTCACGTCCGAGTGCGCAAAGGCGTCTTCAGGTTTGGTGAGAGCGCTGATTTCGATGCGACGCACTTTGCCCTCAAGTCTCGCCCAATGTTGTAGTGAAGCGAGCGGCACGATTAACTGGCTATCCTCGGGGCCGCCGGTTTCCAGAATTCCGCTCACCGTGATCTTCCAAGGTGAAGATGGGAACGATTGCGTGCTGCCCTTGGAATCCGGGGTAAGCGTGAATACCTGCCCCAAGTGCAGATTCAACTGCTCGGCAAGACGGCGGCCCACCAGTGCTCCTTGAGCGGAATCGTCCGCGGCCCACTTGCCGGTCACCCGCCAAGCGGGGTGCAGCTTTTCCAGCCCCGTGACGAATACCTCGGTCTTATCCACCGTCATCGTTTTCTCAAACCAGCTTCCAATCACCACCACCGGCTGGCCCTCAAGTGTCGCGGGCACATAAAGAAGCGGCGCAAAGGCTACGATGTTGTTTCGCCAGAAGATCCTTTTCAAACTCGCCAGCGACGATTCCGGAAGGAATGCCCCAGCTCCCGCAGGCCGATAATCGATGCCTCCAACCGCAACAGGAAGCCCGTCCGCGGCGGGCGTGACTGAAAGGTTAGCGCCAAAGGACCGTAGTTCACGGCTGACCTTGTCGCCCACATCGAGCCCCAGCGTGGCCACCGCCGCCGTGACGGCAATGCCGAGGGCGACCGCAAAGATACTCAGCATTTTGCGGTGGCGACGGCGGGCTAGGGATTCACAAACGATTCGGATGATCATGCGAAACTCAGCGGAAATGCTGGGCGGCTTCAGTGAGCGTAGCGGCGGTGATGTGGAGCTTGTCACCCTCGATCAGGTAGTTGATATGAATGGGATTGCATCCCCCTGCCTGGCCGATGGTGGGAACATAGATTACCGCGCCACAGTTGCGGCAGATTACGTTCTTCCCATCCTGGTAGTAACCCTGATGCCCGCAAATGGTGCATGCATCCAGCCCTGCGCGCACGGTGCCGGAGGAGTCCAGAATCGCAATAACCCGAACTTCCACGCCCCCGACGTCAATCATGTAGCGGTGCAGGTCATGGTCCGAGAGCACGCCGGTGGGAATTTGCGCCTCGCCATTCTCAATGCTCACGTGTTCCGGTGGAGTCATTGCTTGGGCAGTTCGCGAATAGATGAATTGTGCCGAGATCAGCACGATCACCAGCAAACTGGCGGCTGTCGCAGTGAGCTTCCAAAAGCGGTCGCGCTGCTGATCGGCCAAAAGCTTGCGGCGCTCGGGCGGTGATAACCGTCCGGCATCATTGGATTTTTCATTGCCCGCTCGCAGGCGCTGGACAACGATCAGGAACAACGCCAGCGCCACGATGACGACAAAGAAAAAAGCGTCGTTGTTGACGATGGGGCCGATCAAAGCCATTTCCCGGGGTCCCGAGGGCAGCACTTGAGCCTCCGAAAGTTCATGCACGCCGGAAACAAGCAGTTGGGCGGCTACCACAAACAACACCATGGTGGTGACTGTGAAGAACTTTCGCAGGTCAACCTTGATGCTGCCTTTGAAGAACGCCACTCCCAGTGCTACGGCGAGCCCCAGACCCAGGACGCCGCCAATAAAGTTCAGAAGTTCCGTGGTGCGCAAGGAAACAGCGGCCAGGAACAGCACTGTCTCCGCACCCTCGCGGAATACCATGAGAAAGACGAAAAGGAACAGACCGGTTGCGGCCTTACGGCTGGGGGTGGCGGAGAGCTCCGAGAGCTTAGTCTCAATTTCCTTCTTCAAGTGCTTCCCGGTGCGCCACATCCAGAAGACCATCGTGGCCACGAACACTGCGCCCACCAGCATCAGCCAGCCTTCATAGGCATCTTCAATGATCTCGAAGCGATGAACCACATAGGCGGCTGCAAGGCTCGCGGCAATGGCGGCGCCCAAGCCCCACCAGACATACCGGCTCCAAGCTTGTCGTCCCGTCTTCTTGAGGTAACCCAGGACGATACCCAGAATCAGCGCCGCTTCAACGCCTTCCCGGAGTGTAATGACCAGTGACTGAAACATGATAACGGAGTGGAACTCTCGCCTCTTTAAATGTGTATTCCTTACATCTTTGATGTTAGGGCTATTCTGACAAGATGTCAATTCGGGATTGAAATGTAAAGAGTTAATCGTTTTGGGTTGAAGCCTAGTTGCAACAGAGTTGCAACTAGGCTTCGAATTGCGTTAGGGCAATGCCGAGGCCGTCGCGGGCGTAGGTGGGTTTATAAAGTGAAGCGTCCTGACAATTTTATTGAAGATAGCTTCCTGGAACTGGAAGGTTTCTGCCGAGGTTAGTCCGGTGATCCCGAACACCATATTTCCGTGGATGACATGAACCGCCACGCCATGCCACTCGACGCCCTCCAAAATTCCGGTAAAGGTCCGGCGGACTGCCGTTTGGCCATCGCACTCCAATGCTTCCTCGGAAGTCCGATGATACTCCTGGTAGGTCTGGCGAAGTTTGGCTTCCACCAAATCACTTGTTAGATTGGGCGCACCGCTCCACACTTGGCGGTCAACGATCAGCAATGTCTGTTCATCTTCGGTGCCCATAGCCATGATCCCGGACCCGGTCTCCTTGGGCACACCTTCGTAGATCTTCCAGTCGGGCGGTTTGAACATGGAGAATTGGAACGTGTCGCTGGTATAGGTGTTGCCCTGCAGATGTTCTTGAAGGCGTGCGGGTAAAGGCACATCCAACGGATGACTGACAGGTGGCTGGGCGGGAGGTTTCGCCGCGGTTTCTTGCGAAGCCGGCTTGGCCGCGACCGGTTCAGGTGGTGGAGCTTTGACAGGTACGAGCATCGGAGTTCGAGGCGCGGAGGCAACGGGGGCCGGGGACTTGGGTGGCGTGGGTATAGTCTGAGGTGCAGGTGGAGTTACTTCCAACGGTGCCGCAACATGGGCGGGTTTCACATCAATTGTTTTCCTGGTGGGCGGCAGTGGTGCTTGGGGACTTGCCGCTGCAGAACCGGGCTTGGTCACCAGTATGGACGCGACCTTATCTTTGCGGATCAGGGCGATGCCGTAATCGGTCTCGACACGGAACATGTCCTTTTCATAACCGACGATGGTTCCAACGATCTTTTGCCCGTCCTTTAGTGTGATTTCTTCCGCGCGGGTGGGTGAAGACGCGCTCACAGCCACGCCGATGGCCAATAACCCTGCGGTGATGCGCGCAAGTTTCATCCGGGGTGGCTCACCTTCAATATTTGCGCAAAACTCCCACCACGCGTCCCTGAATCTTCACATCGCGAGCGGGCACCAGGATGGGATCCATTTGGGCGTTGGCGGGTTGTAGCCGTACTTTACCATTGGGCTCGCGGAAGAAGCGCTTTAGTGTGGCGTCCGTGCCTTCAATCAGTGCCACCACAATCTCTCCATTGTCGGCCGTCTGGGCCCCTTCCACCAGAATATAGTCGCCGCTACAGATGTGATCGTCAACCATGGAGTCGCCTTTGACGCGAAGGACGAAAAGGTTTCCCCGTCCTCCGGTAAAGTCGCCGAAGGAGAAAGTTTCCGTGTTGGGAATAGCTTCCACAGGCTGACCCGCTGCAATACGTCCGAGGAGGGGAAATTCCATATTGCCCAGAACCTGTGAGGGCATCAGCGTGGCAAGTGGGGCCAGCGTAGCTTGATGGCTTCCGTCGTCATCGGTAGTTTTCGGCCGGCCAAATGGCTTCACCGCGGTCTTGGAGAAGGGGACGGAAGCGGGAATTGCCACCACCTCTACTGAACGGCTCTGGTTGTAACCTCGCCGGATGAAGCCTTTCTTTTCCAGCGTCTGCATGTGCTTGTGAACGGTGGCGAGCGAAGAGAGTTCCAGCCCCGCGCCGATCTCTTCAAAGCTGGGTGAGTAGCCTTGGCGGTTGATGAAGCTCACTAGAAAGTCGAAGACCTGTTTTTGTCGGCGCGTTAAGGCCATGGTGAAATCTCCGAAATAAAATCTTCAGTTCTCAGTCAGGCAGACTTCAAGGGTGGGGAATGGTGCTCTAAGGTGCTGAACGCCGCATCGAGCCTAAGCTCCATGTACTGCCCCCCCTGACAGAATGACGACCGCCATCCCCCGTATTTTAGGCGAATAAAAGGCGAACAAGCAAGGAAAAAATGTGTGCCTCCTCCCAAGATCCAGCCACCCGTGAGTCTGAGCTCGCAATGTTGGAACAGATGGTATTCATCAAAACAGAACAATCTTGTAATCTTGCTGTAATACTTTATTGAAGTCGGAATTCCGCTGCGTTAATCTCGCGTCATGGAGTGGTGCAAATCATTTCAAATCTGGGTTGGGCGCCGAAAAGGAGTCCCACGTCAATGAAAAACTTGCTGTGGATCATCCTGTTGCTGCCTCTCACCCCGCTGTTTGCCCGGGATAAAAAGCTCGGGGGATACGTGCTGGATCGAGCGGCGTTCGGAAAAATCCAATCCTACTGCGTTGACACGCAAAACATGCCACCGCGCGAGGTAAAAGTTATCAATCAGTTCGTCGCGCGTGAAAGCAGACCTGAAGGACTTCTCATCCAGCTTTCCTGGCACCGGCTCGTGTCGTGCAGGGATGGCGCTCCCGATGCCATTGTACGGCTTGAATTCCCTCACGATGATTTTTCGATTTTCTCCCGCCACGACGTCAATGGAGTACTCTTCGTTTTCAGGCCGGGATCGCCCTCTCCCATCTACGAAACGCAAGAAGTTTCAATACCGCATCTGTTCAATGGGGATATCGATGGGTTCGACACGAAAGTTCTTGAGCATGAGGATCTTTATTTTGTTGTTCGAATCCTCATTCACGATTGGCAGAAGCTATCAGAGAATCTTGACGCTGCGGCGTTTTGAGCACTGACCTCAGGACCCCGCAGACCGTCGATGTCTGAGATATCCTCTCTTCATGGAAGATCAATGTAAGAACTACTGGTCCCGCCTGGCGCTATGAATAAGTATCTGCACGCTTGAGCCCGTGGAGACCGAACCCTGCCTGACCACCTGATTCCAATAGAACTGAACCTGCAAAGGCGCAGCCGTTTCGAGAGTGGACATGCATCATGCCACTTTTTCTCCGCTTGAATCCACACAGATGGTGGCGTATGTTTCCTTGGCAGAATGAGGCTCAGGCAGGTAATCCTTCAGGAGCAGGCAACCATGATTTCTCCCTTTTTGAATCGAGCGCGTTCGCTAATCCTATTGGCAGCCCTTTTCCTGGTGAATATGCCCTGGTGCCAAGCGCAGTCGCCGGACGCAATGGCGACGGCACACCGATGGGTGGCGGCGAAGCTTCTGGGCGAGGTGACCCCGAATCCACCACAGAGCTATCTGCTGTCTTATATTCAGTCGGAAACGGTGAGTAAAAACGAAATCGAGGGTCACCATTTCCGCATCGTCAATCAGGAGTATTCGCGCGGGCTGCACTTCCCCTCTGACGGGAAGGTGCGAGTCGTACTCTCCAGTCCGGCAAAAAGCTTTGAAGCCGTTGTGGGAGTGGATAGCAATGACATCGGCTACTACTCTGTCCGCCCCGGTGTAAAAGAGCA
>PLSX01000040.1 GCA_003165315.1 Acidobacteriota bacterium | reverse complement strand
GCATTTCTGCACACGTTCCAGGAACCTTTTCCCTCTGGAACCTTTTCCCCCGCCGGTCAGCGCAGATTTTGGCTCTTTGAAGTTTACGATCTCCCGAAGGGACTTCTTGGAGGTTGAATTCAACCCATCCGGTCCATGCGGAGAATCGGCGCGGCCTTTAAGCAGCAAAAGCCACAAGCTCCCAAGCAGTATAAAGCCTCCCGCTTGGCCGCGGCCCCGATGATCAATTTGTCATCGAGGCGGGGGAATTCATGCCGACCAATCCGGTATGAGGCGACGGAATTCATCCCGATTCACTCGGGATGAATTCCCCCGCCGCTACGCCGGGCTGCGCGGGGTTGTAACTACACCGTGGCGGATTGCGCGGGCTTGTAACCACCCCCGTCGCTACCGCTCCGGCCCCTCCTAATTTAGGAGGGGAGCCGAAGAAAAAAGCTCCCCGCCTCAGATGAGGAGGGGTGGCGCTCTGAGCGACGGGGTGGTGCTGAACCGGCGTCGGTGGTTTTTCCACCTTTCGGACGCCGCTATGGCGAGGCAAACTTGTTAAGGCCTGGCGAGGTAAATACGCCGCGGGGTGGCAGGGTAAATACAACGCCGGGTGGCGAGGTGAACTCGCCGCGGCATGGCCGGGGTCCCGATTCAATCGGGATGAATTCCCCCGCCGCTAGGGTGCTGGGCTGTAGCGTCGATCTCCGATCGACGTTCGGCGGTCTGAGACCGCCGCTACAATGTGGGGTCGCCGCTGCGATTGTCGGCCGGGACTTGGCGAGCGGATGTAGGGCTGACCTTGAGGTCAGCATGTGCCGACCTCAAGGTCGGCGCTACGGTGGGTTACATCCGCGTGCCGACCTGAAGGTCAGCGCTACATTTTCGTTGCGGCACGGCCAGCCTATGAGGTGGCACAGCCACTCCTGGCTGTGCGGGAGGAAAGACACAGGCAGGAGTGCCTGTGGCACGGCCTGGAAATGTAGGGGCGCTTCCCGATCCGCCCCGGTCGCGGGCGTGGTTCTCATGACGCAAAAAGACGGCGGTAGTATAAGTTATCTGAGAAACATGGGGCCAGGGGACGCATACGATAAGTTTGAGCAAGCCCGCAAAAACGGATCATTACAATCCCGCACTACCCGTTCATGGGATCAAGTCAGAACTCGTTTCGAACTCAACCGTGACACCTCGTGAGCGTAAATCGTTTACCAGGGCGTCGTCCACGGGCGTCCTCACCCGGAAAGCTCCGCGGGTGGAACTCGTCCCGGTAATGAGTTCTCGATCGCTAATCACGACCTTCGCCACATGCCCCTGTTCGACTTCGGAGAGAAACTCCTTCCGGGAGATTTCCTGCGGAAGGCGACTCGCCAGCCTGAACGTGGCAACCGACGCCAGTATTCCCGCTCCGATGGCTATCGACAACACGAACGCGAGGCGAACGGAACGGCGCCTTCCGGTCGCGCTCTTTTCCGAGGCGGAGGACCCAAGATCGCAACGCAGGCCCTCCGCCAGAGCCGCTGCGTTCGACACACCATTTTGCAGGAAGAGCTTCGCTCCGTCGCGGCACTTTAGGCAATATCCCGGCGGGCCTCCCCATCCCCTCCATTCGCCCACTTCTTCAATGTCAGAAATGTGCCGCACCTGCATATCCGAGTTTGCAAGCGTGTTGAACGTGAGGGTCCTTCCCTCGTAGTTGAATTCTTTGATGAGCCTTTTCCAGAACGAGAAACAACTTCCCATCAATCCGAGACCCGGGACGATCATTAAGGTGACCGCCCAAACGTTGCGCACCTGCGGATGATGCGAAGGATCAGAATGGAATCCCCACCAGAACAAAGCTCCAAACAGAATCACGATGACCACGGGAGATCGGTGAATGTATTGCTGCCACTTGGGCATTGTGCCAGAGATCATCGCTTGCATTTCATCTCGCCACAAGAGATCGGTAAACGGCATAAGACACTTCACGATAGCCTGTCAAATCGAAAAGCATCGGATCCGGTTTAGCCGCATCGTAGTTGATCATGGTGAGTGTGTAATGTCCGAGAAAGCCCGACGATATCATCGAGTGCTTAGCGCAGCAATTCAGAGCGGGAGAATACCAGAATTCACACCTGTCTTCAGGGAAGAAAATGAAGCCCTTGTAATGACGGCATGTGTGGCCACCGACGTCTTCATTTCCCACAAAAAAGATGAGAGGCGGATATTGTATCGATTGCTCATCAAAGAGAGAATATCCGCCAAAGGTAGCGGTCATCCCGGGAGTAATCCTTCGTGTATCGATGTAGACACGTTTGCTCTTGCACACCGCAAACGTGTCCCTTTTCACGTAGTCGTAGAGGTTGAATGTGTCCGAACCGTCATCGGTGCGGACATGCCCTTGCCCGTCACTGGCTACGATGAGCTGCGAGCGCTGCGGGCTGTCGTGATGCACTTGCTCGTACGTCGCAGTAAACGCTTTCTTGCCGGCCTGCTGCGGAGAGGGCAGACGCCAGAATTTCCACCAGCAAGCAGGAAGCATTACAGCGCAAAAAATCAACAGCCATGTGCGATTGCGAAGCCACATATTCTCGGAAGTATTTAAGCCTGATTTGGCTGAGAAAGCAATCTTACGGATCTCCACCAGTCTGCCGATCCGTATGCCTCCAGCTCCCAAGCAGTATAAAGCCTGAAGCTTGACCACGGCCCCAACGATCAATCTGGCGTCGAGCCGGCGGAATTCATCCCGATTGGATCGGGAGGCGGCCATAGTGATGCAGATACTTCGCGGCATGTCGGGGTCAATTCACCGCGGCCATGGCGGGGTAAACTCGCCGCTACGACGGGCTGTAGCGGCGACCGCCGATCGCCACGCGGCAACGCGGCATGCCGGTTGTTGACTCATTTTGAGAACTGAAGTCTGACGCCGGAAAGCCCCTTTGCGCTGGCAGTTGTAAGCAATTTGCTATTAGCCGCAAGCTTCTTGTATTCGCCTTGTTTCTGCGATAGGGTAGCAAATATGTCCGAAAGCCTCTTTGAAACCGACCGAAAATCCGAACGCCGTCCCATCCGGCTCGCTCTGGTGCTCCTGATCGACTCGCCGGACGGGGAAGTGCGGAACGAGGGATTTACCGTCGATCTCTCTCAGACAGGGTGCCGGATCGAGGGCGCCGAGTCGGTCAGCCAGGGACAACTGGTGCGACTGCTGCCATGGGAATCTACGCAAGCTGCCATTTCGGGCCGCGTCGTTTGGGTGGGCGAACCAGCTTCAAAATTGGCGGGCGAGGCCGGAATCGAATTTCTCCAGCCGCTTCCTTCCATGGTTTAGAGAAAAAAGGTGTCAGGTGTCGGGTGTCAGGTGTCAGGGGGTTGAGGGACAAGGGATAAGGGGCAAGGGATTCGGCACTCGGGGCAAGGGGCAACCAAGAAGGGACAAGAGACTCGCATTGTGAATTCGGGTCTTACTGTCAGCTATTGGCTGGTTGCTTTTATCTGATTTTCAATTCTTCGGTACCTGCACATTCTCATACTCATACCGCGATGTCATGTGGGTTTTGCCATTCGGGCCGCCGGTGTCGATATCGATCTCCTGGCGCAAAATCAAACCTCGACTTTTTGAAATCCAAGTCTTGCTATCGGTCTTCCCATGCGGGGTTTCTTCGTGCGTGGTGTAGAGTGCTGCCGGTTCGCCCTTCACCAATTCATCGCGCAGATAATGGCAGGACATGTTGTGGGCATTCGTTCGGTTGCGCTGCTCCATGGCCTTCATTTCCTCGACGGACATGCCGCTTGAACTCCACTTGCCGTTCATCAGGACGTAGAGGGCTCCTCCAACAAACACTGATTCGCTGTTCATGGGGTGTGGTGCCCCGGGCATGGACATCGTGGCAAACGCGTGGTACGGCGTGGTGAAGAGCTTGTCCCCCGCATCCAGCGCAGGCTGACAGGCGGAATCAATTCCGGGGTTCGCCGCCAGCGCCATCTCCGCATGGATCAGCACGGGAGCATGACTCGCGCCCCATGCGGCGGCGTTGGGCACAATGGTAATTCCCAGCATTAGAGCGAGGACCTGCAATACCGGAGACAGCCTTTTTTCGATCGAAAACATAATCGCCCCCATCCTGATCGCTACGGCCTGAAGGGGAGCGTACCACGTTTTGCCATTCCGGGCGAATCTCCCGGAGATGAGGACACACTGCCTGACATGGGTTAAGCGTCGGTCCGGAACAAGATTGGATGCACTTGGTTATGAAGGGATTAATTGATCCCCGGGGATGGGCGATGGAGTGTCCCGCCGGAGCTGACCGAGGAGAGCCGTGATCATTAACGAGCCGATCCCTTGCGGAAATCCCATACCCTGAAGAAATGAGGCGGTGGCAAGCCCGCAAATTTTGATGAGTTGGAACCTGCTGGCCATATGTCCTCTCAGCTTTGACTCAGGGGAGGCAGCGCGGAGTTATCCGATTTAATCAGGGATAACTCCGCGCCATTGGGCGGGGGTGGGGTAGAGGGAGCCATTTTCAAAACCGTAGAGTGGGGCATACTGCGCCCAGCCAGCTTCTCAAGAGAATTGGTTCCATCGGATGTGGCTTAAATGAATGATCCAGCCCTGAAAGGAGATAGGTGAACCACTCCTTTATCTCAGCGTCAGTCACCGCCGCGGGATTGATGAGCAGCTTGCATACAACATCGATCTTTTCTTCCGGGTGGTATCCACAGTAGCGTTGGACCCTCTTGACCCACGGCCGCACTTTCCTGGATGAAAAAACCACGCCAGGGCCCTGGGAAAGAATGGCGAGTTCCATTGTTATGTCAACGTTTTCATCTTCAATCGTATATCGGCCGATGACGGGATGTGTGTCCATGAAAAGCTCGGAATAGATCAGCACATCACCAGCTTGGGCGTTGAGGGCCTTGCACGTGGCGTTTGCCCGATCCAGAAGATGGGAGCGATCAAACATCATCCGAAAGCGATCAAACCTGGACTGCTTGATAACTTCTCCACCCATCGGGGGCGTTTGAAGTGTGTCGTTGCTCCAGGAATTTGTTGTGCTCATCAAAATTACCCCCAAATTGGCTTTCAACCAGCCCAGAGAACCCTTGTTTCAAAGTCGCCGTGAGCGCCTCTTGCAATCACATGCTTCCACGGCCAACCCGCGAATTCCCAGCGTATTTCACCTTGGGGGAAGGCAATTCGAATGCCAGGCGTCGCGGCTGCCTGAAGATTTACTTAAATCATTAGGAATGAAGGGATTAGTTTGTAGTCAGGATGGCGAAGGGTCCGGTCAAGAAGTCTTCAAAAGCGTCCGGAGCGGACAGATTGTATCGTTTTGGGTCAGCGGGGTACCAGGGGATGCAAAAAGTCCGAAGTCGGGCGGAAATCGAGAGAGGACTGCCCCGGCACGAACATCCGACAACAAGATAAAGTCGGCAAGAACCCCTGTTCAGTGCGGGAGCATCACTGGTTCACTGCGGGGGCACTGGTCTTGGGTTGTGGATAGGGCCGCAGATAAGGAATCACAGGGGTAACCCGGAAGGACATTTTTTCGCTGGCGTCGACGAGGGTGTCCGCTTTCCGGACGGCAAAGGAAACAGCTCCGTCCCAAGGATCGACTTGGAGGCGTGCGCCCAGGGGCAGTGCGGGGATCTGGTCCAAGTTCCTGGGGGTCAATACTGGAGCAGCGCTTGCCAGTGCCTCCATGCGCATCAGCTTATTATTGCTGCCCTCGGTCAGTCCATTGCCCAAGTGCCTTCCGAAGAGGCAGGGAACGTGCGGGGCAACGTCAGATGCCGCCCGGAGAAACAGACCGGCATGGCTGAGTTTATCCTGGTAAGGCGAATTCTTGAGGAACTCAATTCCCTTGGCGTCGGCCGCAGTCTCATCTTTCAGGTTTTTGGCAATATCCAGTGAGGCAAGCAATTGCTCATCGGTAACCTGCATGCGGTCACTAAAAGCGTACTTGGCATTCAGCTTCTGTCCCAAAGCGATATGGGCGAGTTCATGAGCGAGAACCATGGCCAGGCTCGACTCATCGGGCAAGACATCGATAAGCCCCCGGCTGAGAACAATGGTGTAGGAGAGACTGAAGGATTCCAAAGATGAGGTTAACATCACGCGGCACTGCACGGGTGGCAGGTTATCGAGATGATTGGTCGCCCGCAAATTGTTGACTACAGTTTCGAGCACCTTATCCACGGGGCCCGGCGGGGCAAGCAGACGTGCCTTTTCCAAACGCTCAATGATGTTGTGTTCAGCGTCCATATTTAACTGCCGCTGGCTCTCAACCGGGGTCAAGTCCGACTTTAGATCGGAGGTGTCACGGACAGCCACGGGGGCATCCACCAGGATACTGGTCCATTCCTGCTGCTGATGATGGGCGGTGAGGTCATAGCCCCAAAACCGGGTTTCTGCTTTGTAGCGGAGCTTTTTCCCGCGGTCTGTTTCCTGGCTGTAAATGTAGACGGGGAGCCATACCCCAGGCTGAAGATTTTCCCGCCAGCAATCAAAGTGGAAGAAAAAATCCCAACGCCGGGGATTGATTCGCGTGCCGTTCAATCGAACAATCGCATAGTCATGATCCTCAACCCAGATCCGTCCCTCAAAAACCCCTCTGGCCTTAAGGTCGCGGGGTTCGAGATCGACGGCCAGGCAGCGGACGTCACCCAGATATTCCCAGCGGACAGGGTGGAAGGCATAGTGCTTCCGATCAAAATTCGTTTCGTCCACCACCAGAGGCTGCACCGCAAACTGATCCAGTTGGAGGCGCACTTTCAGCAGCTCGGGGTGGCGAAGAAACCACTCTTCGTTGGTATCGGGAGTGAAGGATTCTTCCGCGGCCGGTTCGTTGACATTCTTGCTGAACTTCAAACGACCCAAGAAGTAATCATCGCTTGTGGCAACATCCCCAAGTTCGTTGTCTGGCTTGTAGTACTGAAGGTAGGTCTCGACGCGAGGAGAGAACTCATGCATTTTAGCTCGCGTTTGCAACTCGTTCGCGATGATTCGATCGACGATGGCAGAGAAAGCCGCGGATTCCGGCTGCTCCTCCAGCTTTTGGGGTTTGGGCTTGTTACGTCCCGCCAAGGGTAGAAGCATCGGGCTGGAAAATACCAGGGCTGTAACCAACCAAGTTGTGCGTCCGATGCGGTGAATGAACATAACTTCCTTCTGACTGAAAGTGCGGGTCGGCCAACCCGAACAGGTTTCGAAAGGTGGCCGAAAAGTCCGTCAGTTCGCCTTCGCGCTGGCCCGGATTGAAGCGAATCTGTGTGGCGGTTTGTTCGGGAGCCAGGTTGAGTCCGAAGCCGTGGGATTATACCACGCCGATTATTGCAATCGGGGCCATAGGTTGGATTACCCCTGAAGGCGCAGAGTTGTCCGCCTGCGAGAAGGAATTTTCGCGCATCTTCCTTTTCGAAGCTTATTGGGATCAAGACGGGAATTGCAGATGAACGACGATCGATGCCGATCGATGTTTGGCTGAAATCAGAGGCCCCGTATTTTCTTGCACCTTCCCCTGCGGGGCGCCTGGCGAGTTCCCGCTAAGCCGGTTGAGTTTTTGGGGGCGGAGGCCATTGTCCTTCCAATACCCCGCGGATCATCCGCAAGAGCCTCTGTGGGGTGAAGGGTTTTGACAGGAATGCCGTCCCTCCATCAAGGACACCCTGGTGTACGATGGCATTTTCCGTATAACCCGATATAAACAGGACCTTCAGCCCGGGCAATCGCGCAGCCAGCATGGTGGCGAGTTGGCGGCCATTCCATTTGGGCATTACCACATCGGTCAGCAGCAAATGGACCGTAGGCTTTTGGTCTTCAACCAGGCGGAGGGCTTCCTGGGGGTCCGCGGCCGAAATCACTTTGTATCCATTCGACTTTAAGACCTCTGTTGTGAATCCCCGCACGGCACTGTCGTCCTCAACTACAAGGACTGCCTCCGTACCGCTCAGGATTTCTCTGCGGACTCTCTGGGGGCGGCGTTTTTCCACTTCGCCCTCGGCAAAGGGCAGGTAGATTTTGAAGCATGTACCTTCCCCAGGTTCACTGTAAACCCAGATGAATCCGCCACTCTGTTTTACGATGCCGTAGACCGTGGCGAGACCTAGTCCTGTTCCCTTTCCCTGCTCCTTGGTGGTAAAGAACGGCTCAAAAATGCGTACTTGGGTTTCGGCATCCATCCCCACGCCGGAATCGGTCACGGTCAGCACAACGTAGTCGCCGGGAGTGACAGACGGATGGCTTCGCACATAGGCTTCGTCCAGGTTGACATTTTGCAGCTCGAGGGTAATTGTCCCCCCGTCGGGGATGGCGTCGCGGGCATTTACCGCCAGATTCAGAAGTACCTGTTCCATCTGGGAGGAATCAGCTCTAACCCGCCAAAGCCCGGGATGTAACACGGTCCGAAGTTCAATGTTTTCTCCGATCAAACGGTGCAACATTTTCTCGAGGTGCTTCACGACGTCGTTCAAATCAAGCACAACGGGCTTCAATACTTGTTTTCTACTGAAAGCGAGCAATTGGCGGGTGAGATCGGCAGCATTCTCGCTGGCCTTGGAAATCTCATCACAATAGGCCCTCAATCCGCTGGAGGGGTCCACCTTCTCCCTGATCAATTCACCGAAGCCGCCGATGACGGTCAACAAATTGTTGAAGTCGTGGGCCAGGCCTCCCGCCAGCCTGCCGACGGCCTCCATTTTCTGTGATTGGCGGAGTTGCTCCTCCAATTGCACCCGTTCCGTAATGTCCTTGGAAACGACCACATACTGGGTGAGGTTTCCCTCAGCGTCGCGAACGGGGAACCCGCGGTTTGATGCCCAGCGAGTGATTCCGTCAGGATGAATCATGCGGAATTGGTGTTCGTAAGGTTTACCCAATTTCTGATTTCCCAGGTCGGAAATAATTCTTTCCCGGTCATCCGGGTGGACGTAATCGATGAAGGACATGGGGTTGTCCTCAAGACTCTTGCTTGAGCGTCCGAAGACCCGTTCAAATGCTGGACCGACATGAGAGATCTTGGAAAACTCCGGGTCGGCAACCCAGAAAACCTCGTCTGTGGCATCCTCAATCAATCGCAATCGGGCTTCGCTGTCGCAAAGGGCATCTTCTGAACTTTTGCGTTTGGTGATGTCGCGGGCGATGGCGGCGGCGCCCACGATTTTCCCTCTCTCCCCTACCACCGGGAAAACGTTGAGGGAGACTTGCACCCGCTGGCCGTCTTTCCGCACTCGAACCGTTTCAAAAGGCTCAATGCGTTCCCCCCGCGCCAAGGTGCGGAGCATAAGGCATAAACCCGCACGGGCCTCGACCGTCATCAGCATGCTAATGTGCGACCCTATCGCCTCCGCTGCGTTATACCCGTACAATAGTTCCGCCCCCTTATTCCAACTGGTAATGGTGCCGTCCAGTGACTTGCCGACGATGGCGTCGTCGGACGACCGCACGATCGATGCCAGGTGGGAAAGCTCCAGCCGGGTGCGGTTTCTCTCCACAGCGTTCGCCAAACTGCGACGAAGCCGTTCGGGAGTGACCTTGTTTTTTACCAGGTAATCCTGAGCGCCCTGCCGAAAGGCCTGCATTGCCTGATCCCAATCGTCGTTTTCGCCAAGAACGAGAATTGCACAATTGCCGGCTATCCTGCAGGTGTGTTGAAACGTCTCCAGCCCCTTGCTGTCGGGTAATGAAAGATCCAGAAGGATGGCGTCAACCTCTTGTTTGGCCAGGATTCCAG
The DNA here is from genome assembly GCA_003165315.1 of Acidobacteriota bacterium. GTDB lineage: Bacteria > Acidobacteriota > Terriglobia > UBA7540 > UBA7540 > Bog-366. The sequence continues at coordinate 1,397 of PLSX01000040.1, read as the reverse complement.
CCATTGCACTGACGCTCTCCACCTGTTGAAGGTGAAACCGGTTGCTCCCGCCCGCCCCCATTAGATCGCGAATCCGCCTCGCCTCATCAGGGTTTTCTTCTACCAGGAGAATTTCCAAAGAGGGCGATTCCATCTCATTTCCTCCACAGAGGATCAAGCACCATACATATTGCGCAGAACTTTTCAATAGCCAGCAATGCTGCGACGAGCGGGAAGCAATCAACAGGTTCGCGGAGATATCCTTCCGAAGGGTAGGTCGTCTTCATAACAGTTCGTGGGGCAATTCCAAGCTTGCACAAAACCCTTCCTCGGGTTCCCGAGCGAGCTGGCCTGAATATGTGAGGGAAGTTCCAGGGTTCCACGCACACTCGTAGGTACTGGTCCATCAGCAGGTGAGGTTCCCGGGGTTTATCTGCAGTACTTTGAGCCGCTTTGAGACTCTGACCCATGGCCTGACTCAGGAGACACTAGCCCCCGGTCCTTCAAAAGCTTTTGGGGGCAGATTCTTTATAAATTCTTGCTTTTCAATTGCCCTGATTACAAACCGGGGTGCCGTAAGAGCCGCCAATTCCTGGCAAGAGCCTCTAATCGCTAAAAGGGGTCTTACCTGGACTGCCACGTCTAAAGCCGGATGGGACTTCGCCAGGATTTACCACACGACTTATAGCGACACCGTTAATGCGCAACAGTATATCTAAGATGTATTAAATGCAAACTTTTTTTGACGGGAATCAAATTAATTTGGAGGACTTACCCAATAATAGTCAGGGTATCCCCCCCCTACCACGGATGGATTGCTGGCTTCCAATTGCCCGCCACCTCCTGCCCAAGGCATTCTGCGCTCACGAAGCTTGAAACTCGCCGGGCGCTCAAGTACGATGCACTCGACCTTTTATTTCGGGAGTAAGTCATGGAATGGATGAAGCATCTTGTTTATTTAACGGTAGGCGTGCCGCTGCTGCTCGGAACCCTTTGTTCCCTTGCTGACGCTCCGGGGTCGTTCAATTGGAAGCAAATCAATGCCGATAGGATTTTGGAAAACATCAAGGTGCTCTCATCGGACGAATTCGAGGGCCGTGCACCTGCCTCCAAGGGTGAGGTTCTTGCCACCACGTATGTTGAGGATCAAATGAAGAAGGCCGGACTGAAAGCCGGGAATCCGGATGGGACCTACTTTCAGCCCGTACCGCTGGTGGGCATCAAGGCAGATCCCAGCGCACAGCTGGACTTCACCAGCGATGCCAGCGGGAAACGCGAAACCCTTGATTTCGCCAATGATTTTGTGGCCTGGACCAAGCAGATGCAGCCCGTCATTGGACTGAACGCTTATGTGGTCTTTGTGGGTTACGGAGTGGTCGCGCCGGAGTATGAATGGGACGATTTCAAAGGCGTGGACG